>JANNJE010000083.1:0-10610 GCA_031405735.1 Armatimonadota bacterium
CGCGGCGCGCGACTGGGAGAGCTTCGATGTTCGTGCCGGGGCTTGAAAAATGTGACAATAAACGAGTCATTTTTTCAAGGCCATTATCCAGGTGTTCCTGTCATGCCTGGAGTTTTGATCATCGAAGCTATTGCGCAAGCAGGTGCAATCTTGCTTCTTTCAGATCAAACTCACCACGGCAAGATTCCACTTATCGGCTCGTTTGATAACGTCAAATTTCGAAAGCCTGTCGTTCCAGGCGATCAGTTGATCAGCTTTTGCAAATTGGTGTTCTATCGAAACGGCGTGGGTAAGTTTTCAGGCGAAGCCTCGGTCGCTGGCGAAGTTGTAGCTTCAATGGAATGCGCATTCAAACTAGTTGATGAGTTGAAAATTGGCTGAAATTCACGATTTTAGCTATGTTGCAGCGGGTGCAGACATTGCAGCTGATGTCGCGGTCGGTCCTTATTGCTACATAGAATCTGGCGCGGTGATTGGCTCAGGGTGCAAGCTAGATTCCCACGTTACGATAAAAGGGAACACTGTAATTGGAAAGAATAATTTTTTTGGCCAAGGATCGGTGATCGGCGGCGATCCTCAAGACCGCAAATACAAAGGCGAACCGACTTTTTTGAAGATCGGCGATGACAACGTCTTTCGCGAATATGTGACGATCCACCGCGCATCTGGAGAAGGGAAGTCAACAACGATTGGCAACAACTGCTTCCTAATGGCTTTTTGCCACGTCGGCCACAACGGAACAATTTTCGACAATGTCACTATGGCAAATTCCTGCAATCTTTCGGGGCACGTAACTGTAGAAGAATTCGCAACAATTGGCGGGATGGTTGGCGTGCATCAATTTGCTCGAATCGGCAAAATCGCCATGGTAGGCGGATTTGGGAAGATCGTGCGCGATATGCCGCCGTTTATGCTCATGGATTCTTCGACGGGCAAAGTCCATGACATCAACGCCGTCGGCCTTCGCAGAATGGGAGTTACTGCTGAATCCCGTTTGGCGGTTCATAAAGCCTGCAAGTTGATCTTTAAGTCATCGTTAAGCCTTACAAACGCATTGAATTTGGTGCGCGAGCAAGTTGACAACAGCGCGGAAGTTGATTATCTAGTGCAATTCATGGAGCGGCTGTTTAAGGGCAAGAACGGTCGCGGCGATCAACCGTGAGAGTGTTTTTGTCTGCCGGCGAGCCAAGTGGCGATGTCATTGCTTCCGAAATCGTCTCACACGTTCGTGCCTTGTCAGAGGGTCGAAGCATCGAGTTTGAGGGGATAGGCGCAGCGAAGCTGCGCGAGGCGGGCGCGAAAATCATATTCGATTCATCTTCATGGGGCGCCATCGGTTGGATCGAAGTATTTCGTCAGTTCTTCAGCGGCCTTAGTGGCTATCTTCAAGCGTGCAAGCACCTCAAAATGGGCAAGCCAGGGCTCTTAATCTTGATTGATTGCGGCGTTGTCAATTTGAGAATTGCAAAGGCGGGGCGTGACGCAGGCTGGAGAGTGCTCTATGTGAACCCACCAGGCTCTTGGAGGCGAGACCGGCAAGGGAAAGACTTGCCTCGCCTAACCGACAAAATTGTCACACCGTTTCCATGGTCGGCAGAAATTCTCAATAAGATGGGTGCGGATGCCTATTGGTTCGGCCACCCGATCAAGCAGTTGATTCAGGAAGGAGCGGGCGATATTGAGCGAGGAGAAACGATCGCGATTTTGCCTGGAAGCCGTCGTGCTGAGATCGAGCAATTATTGCCTGTGATTGCGAATGCGATTAGCGCCAATGAACGAGTTTTTGAATTCGCTGTCGCACCGTCCTTTTCAGCAGAAGATATGAGGTCTCGTTGGTTGAAGTTATGCCCGCACCGAGCAACTGACCGGTTTATTGCGCACGACACCTACGGCGTATTGAAACGGGCTCGCGCGGGAGTCATTTGCAGTGGAACAGCTACCCTTGAAGCCGCACTTTGCGGGTGTCCATTTGTTGTCGTTTACCGAGTTTCCAAGCTAATTGAATTCGAATCTTACATTATTCGTGCCGTGCCTGAATTCATAAGTCAGCCAAACATCTTAATGGGGCGACCCATTGTCAGAGAACTTTTGCAAGACCTTGCAACGCCTGAGCGAATTCGTGAGTCATTGGAGCAGGTACTCGCCGATGGCGAGTACCGCACAATCCAAATTGCCGCATTTCACGAATTGAACGAATACCTCGGCAGCCCAACCGCATTAACTGAAACAGCCAAGTTGGTGATCCAAGAACTAGATTCAATGGTTCAAAACGATGAGCCGGTGTAGTCTCGGATTAAGCCAACGACCTTTCCGATGATTCGCGCATTTTCCGTTTCGATGCGGATTGGCTCGTAAGCTTCATTGCTAGGCATGAGTGCGATGCCCTTTGAGTCTCGTGTGAATCTCTTCACAGTCGCTTCATCTTCGATCATAACTGCCACGATCTCATTGTTGCTCGCGGTTTGTTGAGGCTTTATCACAACGAGATCGCGCGCCATGATTCCGTCTCCGATCATCGAATCACCCTTTACGCGAAGCAAAAAAGCGTCGTTAATGTTCCGCACCATTTCGTATGGAACTGGTAGCGTGTCCTCTACGCTTTCTTGAGCCAGAATGGGCACACCAGCAGCAATCGTACCAATCAGCGGGAGCATAATGACCCGGTTATTGACCTGCATTTGAGGGTGAATCACTTTGATCGAGCGGGGCGTGTTTGATCGCGTTATGTAACCCTTGCGTGCTAAAGCATCAAGATGAACAGTTACACCTCGGAGAGAACCGATGCCAAAGTCGGCACCAATTTCACGAATGGAGGGTGGATAGCCGACGCGCTGAACGTAGTCAATGACGTAATGCAATATCATTTCTTGTCGTTTGGTTAATCCTTTTGCCATAGCACCTTCACTTCCTTCACGATTGTAGACGAATTATACACTCAATTTGTCTACCATAATATGCACATTCAAAACAAATATGGTCAATTTTGGCTAATCATGTCATACTTTGCCCTGGTTGTAGCGATGTTTCGCTCGGCCAATTGCATTGTTATACGCTTTTTCGAAAATTGCGAACGATGCTAGAAATTTCATTGTTTAAGGTGTTATTGTGTCCATAAGTACAGCGAGAACGTTTCTTGAAAAGAGTGGCTGCGGCCTAGCCGTTGGGATTGCACTGATGCTAGTCATGGTGTTCAGCCTCTTCAATTTGAATTCGTGCGGCAAAGATCCGAACTCGACTCAAGATGAAAGTAGTCAAGTGAAGCTTGCTACAATTGGCGGCGCAAGCGTAACTTTGAAAGAGTTTTCCACGCTAATTGAAAGACAAATGCAGTCAATGGGCGGTTCAACCGACCCAGCTACGACTGGCATGATCTATGCAAACGTAGCTCAAAGCCTTGTGAGCCGCGCACTTGTTCAATCTATTGCGAGTGAAAAAGGACTGACTGTTTCCGACCAGGAAATTCGAGATGAACAAAGAGCATCTGTTGATTCCTCACTGTTGCAATACAAAATTCAGATGATTCAGAGCAAGCTTTTGAAAGCCGATGCTACTGAAGCCGACTTTGCTTCAGCCTACGAAATTCAAGCTGGCAGATCACTTGCAGATGCTAAAAAACAAATTGACGCGGAATTGGAAAAGGCGATAGCAGATCCTGCTCAACGGGCCGATCTTGCATTTTCCACTTTAGGAAAGAAAGTCACGAATTCGTATAAGTCAACGATTACGTTGACGGACACCGACCTCAAAAAGGGCTTTGACACTTATACAACCAAGCGCATCATCGCTTATTCAAACAAGCAGGTAACTGGCAAGTGGGAAGCAATTCCAAAGGCTAGTCAAGACAAGTTGCTTGCCGACGCTCAAGCTGCGCTGAAAGGCGGCATGAGCTTTGAAGACGCAATGGGCAAGTTTTCTGACGATCCAAAACCTGCAACTCTGAAAACAAAAGGCGAGTCCACAGTTGACCTTCAGTACTCAATTTTGACTTTTGATAAGGCTTTAGAACCGATATTGAAACTAAAGATTGGCGAAGTTTCAGCAATTCTTCAAACTTCATCTGGCCCAGCGATCTACAAACTCTATAAGATTCAGTCAAAAATTCCGGCCGACTTTGAGAAATCAAAAGTGACGATTCGAGAGGGCAGGATCAACGAATTGGCGAACAAGGCGGCAAGCGAAGATCTTCGAAGGCGACTAAAGGATGTCAAGTACGAGAGTAAAGTGCTCAAGGAGCTTGTGGATTGGCGCGTCGCGATGTCCGATCCGGAAATTTCCGCCGACAAGGCAAAGCGGAAGGAAAGTCTAAAGAAATCGTATGAGGCAGTCAAGGACTTGGATGAACCCATTCTTGGCGAAAACGTTCTTTCAATCGCTCAGTACGCGATATTTAAGGATTATTTCGATTCGCTCTCTCCGGAAGAAATGAAAGAATTTGCCGCCGAACGCCTCGAACTGATGGCAAAAGTGCTCGAGGCATCCCCGCATATCCAAAGCTCTCATGAGCTTGCAAAGCTTGCGTTGGAGCAAAAAGATGCCGATGTGGCGGTCCAAGCACTGACGGGGGCGATGGATTTGACTTCGGGAAGTTCTCCTGAGGCCGAAAAGCAGCACAAATCACAGAAGATCCTCATAGAACGCTTGGTTGCAGCCAACATTGCAAAGCCGGACCAAATTCAGGGTTTGCGAGATGTCTATGCTCGCTGGGAGTCAGACTTGTCGGAAGAGATAAGGTTGGCTGCTGAAGGGAATACGGACCATTCTGATGCAGGCGAGAACGAGTTTAAAGCTCAATTGGCCAATGTCGACCGATTCGAAAAGGCTGGCTATATCAAACCAAATGTTGCCTCAGAATTACGAACCGAGTTGAATAAGTGGAAGACAAATGTTTTCGCAGATGTGAAGGCGGCGATTGAGCTCAATGAAGATTATTCGGAGCCGGGCCAGGCAGAGTTTTCAAACCTTAATGCTCGAATCGAACGATTTTTCAAAGCTGGCTATATCACTGCAAAAGAACGAGATGATCTGATGGCTCAGCAGGGCAAATGGAAAGAAAAGAAAAAGGCATACGACGCCGAACTCGCGAAGAGTGCTCCGAAGCCTGATTCGAAACCCAAGGCACCATCTGCGCCAGGCAGCAGCGACCTATTGAATCCGACGGGCAAACCGGGCAACTGATGTTTGGGGAGCGGTTTTGGGAGTGCGCGGGCTCGACCGCGCCTTGTCTTTGGGATTCACAAAAAGCGCAGTCAAGCCCGCGCACTCCCAAGAATGGGTGCTGATGGAAAGCGGCAATCTAACCCTCGTTGCAACCCCAATTGGAAACCTTGGCGATCTCTCTCATCGCGCGGAGGAAGCATTGAAGCTTGCTGACTTTTGGATCGTCGAGGACACCAGAATTTCCGGAAAGCTTCAATCTCATTTAGGGATTCGAAAGCCAATGTCCGTATGCAATGAGCATACTTCGGAAGCTACGATTGCAAAGTACGTCGCTGAAATCGTTAGCGGAAAATCAGCCGTGCTCATGACGGATGGTGGAAGCCCTGTCGTAAGCGATCCTGGTGCGCTGGTCGTTCAAGCATGTGTTGTTGTCGGAATTGAAATCGAAGCGGTTCCTGGCCCATCGGCCCCAATTTTGGCATTGGCGCTCAGCGGGTTCTTTGGCCAGAGATTTGCGTTTTTGGGATTCTTGCCTCGAAAGCCGGGACCCATGAAGAAGGAGTTCTTGTTCTTTAAGGATTCCCCGCTTACCCTTATCGCATTTGAATCGCAGCATCGCATTGAAAATCTGCTTTTATGTGCCTTTGAAGCATTGGGAGCACGAAATTATGCGATATGCAGGGAACTTACAAAGGTTCACGAGCAGGTGTTTCGAGAAAAGTTGCCGATAATACCTACTGAGAAACAGGTTCCCCGCAAGGGAGAATTTACAATTGTGATCGAAGGTGTGCGACGAATTGCCGATGAATAACGTGAGTTGAAGTATAATTGGCTCGCCGTAGCGCAAAAACTGCGTTGAATAAGGACATACAGAATGGCTAGATTTGGAATAATCGTAATGTTGATGATGGTTTGCGTTGCAGGGGCGCTCGGTCAATCGGGCACGTACCGCTTGAAGCCAGACGATATTCTTGTAATTGCCGTATACGGCGAAACACAGATTACTTCTCAAGTACCCGTCGGCCCCGATGGAAACATCTCGGCTCCGTTTGTCGGCGTTTTGCAAGCTGAGGGAAGAACAACTTCAGACATTGAAGCCGACCTGATTCGCCTTTACAAAGAGAAGTTGCAACTTCGGAATCCAAAAGTTTCCGTCACCATTTTTCGATACCGAACTGTTCGGGCAACTGTAAGTGGGGCCGTAAACCGTCCTGGTACTTACGAAATGCGTCCTGGCGACACGATCATGGCGCTTTTAGGCTTTGGCGGAAGCCCGGTTGTTGATCGTGCGATTATTCGCCGAGCGACACTTAGAAGGGCCAAATCTCAAGAAGTCATTCCTGTTGATTTGCAGGCAATGCAAAACGGCGATGCCAGTCAAGACTATGTGATCGAAGATGGCGACGTCTTGACCATTCCCGACGATGTGACCAGCGGGATTTCAAATACGATCATGGTGATGGGTGCCGTACAAGCTCCCAATACCTATTCATACCGAGAGGGAATGAGAGTGGTTGATGCGCTTTCATTGGCCCGTGGAGACATTCCAGGACGTTCCAAAGTCAGCGAGATTTACGTGATTCGTCCACAGCCGGGCCAGCCTGGATATTACACTCGTTTGCGAGCCAATTTTGTAAACTTTTTGAAAAAAAACATAGCTGCAGAAAATTTGGAACTTAGAGCGGGTGACGTCGTTTACGTTTCCTACAACAAGGCTCCGAACATACAGGACGTAAGCGCGTTCGTGAATTCAGCTTTCTTTATTCAGAGGCTGTTTGACGAGGGCATTTTCGGTTTTAGGCTCTTTAGGTAGGAATTGGGAATTCGTTATTCGGGATTCGCTACTCGGTATTCGGAGTTCGTTACTCGGTATGTGTGATTCGTGATTCGTTATTTGGATATCGGAACTCCGAATCCCGAATCCCGAATCCCAGTCCCGAATCCCCGATTACCCAATCTCCCACTCCGTCACAATTTCTGGACTCTGCCTTAGTGTTGCGCTGATGGAGCAGTATTTTTCATCGCTCAGCTGTATTGCGCGGTCTACTGCTTTTGGATCAAGGTTTTCTCCAGTCAATTTGTGCCGTACTTTGATAGAAAGAAACGGCCGTGGGAACTCGCCTTGCGGAGGTCTTTCGCCATCAATTTCAACTCGATAGGAAGTTACGATTTGCCTTTTCTTTTCCAGAATTGAGATCACATCCATCGCAGTGCAGGCTGCGATGGCGGAGAGAAATGTTTCTACTGGAGTTGCGCCCATTGCGGTTCCTGGCACATCGGGGTATGCGTCCATCACCACTTTGCTTCCGGTCGGAGTGTCGGCCTCAAATATTTGTTGGCCTTTCCAATTCACAATAACCATATTCGTTCAATATTGTGAAAGAAACGGTTGCATTCATGAGTTCCCGCATCTGTGCATCCGGAAGAGCAATTCAAACGTATATCACAGAAGACTCTGCCTGATGCAAAATATTCCCGAACAGATCGCCCGCAACAAGCGAGCCAGCGCTATCTACGTTGCGCTACTTGCGATGCTGCTGACGTTAATGGGAGCAGTCATTGCGGGATTTTACGACCCCGATTCTTGGATGATTGGCGCAGCTTTTGCTGGAATGGCAGGAATCATTAGCGCAATCATTGCCAGGTATGCAGGACCTGGGATCATTTTGCGAATGTCTGGCGCTCACGAGCCTGATGGACATTCAGGAAGAATCTTAGAGAATGTTGCCGAAGAAATGGCGATTGCTGCCGGAATTCCTAAGCCGAGGGTGCTTGTTATTGACGATTCGGCTCCAAACGCATTTGCAACCGGCCCTGACCCTGAACACGCCGTCGTTGTGTTTTCAACGGGAATCATCGAGAAGTTGAACCGGGAAGAGCTTCAAGGCGTGATGGCGCACGAGATTTCGCATATTCGTAACTACGATATTCGGCTGATGACGACACTGGCTATGGTGGCTGGCCTGATTCCCTTGCTAGCTGACTGGATGCGAAGAATGCTCTGGTATGGCGGTGGGGGGCGAAGCCGAGACAGGGACAAGGATAACGGGCAGCTACAGATCGTTTTTCTAGTTTTAGTGATTGTGCTGTCAATAGTTGCTCCGATTTTTTCGAAACTCTTAGAGCTTGCCGTTAGCAGGCAACGGGAATACCTTGCTGATGCAAGCGCAGCCGAGCTCACGCGCTATCCAGAAGGGCTCGCCTCGGCGCTTGAGAAGATAGCCTTAGATAGGGAGCCATTAGAGGTCGCTAACAGGGCGACACAGCACTTGTATATCATTAATCCGCTCCATCCTGAGCAGCGGTCTCTTACAAGTGTCTTTAGCACGCATCCGCCGACGGATGAACGGATTCGAAGGTTGAGGGGGATTGAAGTTCTTGAAACAGAAGGGAATCTGGATTCGGGGTATTAGTAGGCACTTTCATCTCGGTTTGCTTCGTTCACGGCCTTTCTGCTATCGAATGAGAAGGAAGTATGTGAAGATATCTAGCACACTTCTTGTTCAGCAATCACCATATCCCGAAAGAGATTGTTGAGAATTGATCCTGAAGGGATCAAAGATTTTAGCCCAGGGTCGAACTTGAGAGACCCCGGGTTCAAATCACGCTAAGACCCTGCACCCTGAAGGGGTGCAAGATTTACAGATTAGTACAATTCTGCGACCCCTCCAGGGTCGGTTTTTGCATGCGATTCCGATTCCCCACGTCTGCGACATGGGGCTAAATTCTTTGACCTCTTCGAGGTCATTAATACAAATTTGGATTCCGTTGGCGTCGGTTTTTGAGAATTGATCCTGAAGGGATCAGAGATTGTAGCCCAGAGTCGAACTTGAGAGACTCTGGGCTACAATGACGCACTAGTTTGAACCCCGGAAGTGGTGCAAGAATCCAAAAATGGTGATTATCAACAGTCCCCTTTAGGATTGGCGGAGGATCGTGAATTACTTGCACAATGATTTCAACGTCGCCAAATTTCGCTCGTGCTCTGTCTCAGCTTCAGGGGTTTCCAAGAGAATTGGAACGTTGAAAAACCGAGGATCATTTACCAAGCATCGAAACGCCTCCATTCCAATTTCGCCTTCGCCGATGTGGTTATGACGATCCTTCTTCGAAGCAAATGGCATCTTGCTGTCGTTGCAATGGATTGCCTTGATCTTGTTGATTCCGACTAACCGGTCAAATTCGTTGAACGTTGCTTCGTAGGTTTCCGGAGTTCGAATATCATATCCAGCAGCAAAAATGTGGCAAGTATCAAGGCAAACACCGAGCCGTGGATTATCCTTCATAAGTTCAAATAGAGTTGCCAGATGCTCGAACTTGTAGTCAAGGGCGCTTCCTTGACCGGCGGTGGTTTCGGCGAGCAACATTACGGTTTGTGGCGTTTCTGCCAGCACTTCAAGTGCAGCTTCTGCGACAAGTTTTAGCCCATCGTCCTCGCCTTGGCCCATGTGAGAGCCCATGTGCGAAACAACAAATCCAATTCCGTAATCGGCGCATCGTTGGATTTCCGCCTTGATTCCTGCTAGGCTCTTTTCCTTAATTTCTGGGTTTGGCGCGCAAAGATTTACGAGATAGCTGTCGTGCGAAACGACAATGTCAATTCCTGTCTCTTGCTTGGCCTTCTGAAAGTCAGCGATTTTTTCCGGAGTGAGTGGTGCCGCTTTCCACATTTGTGGGCTGCTAGTAAAAACTTGAATTGCATTGCAGCTAATTTTCTTGCCTTCTCGGAGAGCATTGCCAAGCCCTTTTCCGGTGGGCATATGTGCACCGAGGAGGTGTTCTGGCATTTGATAACTTTACCGAAGATAGGGATGATGGATTTTGGATTGAAACGCATCTATGCATTTCTAATCCCGAATCCCTTACTTTCTCTTAAAGGGCTTGGCAGCTTTTGATGCGCTCAAGACGCGCTCAAATCGGCTCGGACCCTTCGGCTTACTTTTGTTCGCGATTAACTGCCGTGCAACATGAGACTTTGCTTTCTTTGGCTTTCTAAACGCTTTTGGTGGCTGTGGCCGATTGTCTGACCAAGGCTTATCTTGGTTTGGAGTCCGATTGTCGCTGTTGGACGGACTCGGACTTCGATTATCCGAATAACTAGGCCGTTGTGGCCTGCTATCCGGGTTAAATGGCCTTGAATCTCGGTTGTTCGAGTAATTGGGCCGTTGAGTGCGATTGTCAGAATTCGAAGGTCTTGGATCTCGACTATCTGAAAAATTTGGCCTTTCAAATTGTGCTTCCGGTTTCATCGCACCATTCCGATCTGGCTGAGCAGTGCGCCCATCGTTTCGCTTCCAAGTTGGCTTTCCAGACCGTTTAGCATTTGATGTTGAACGCGGATGATGATTTGAACCTGATCTAGGCTGAAAACTTCTATTGTTGGAAGCCGGACGTGAATCCGTTCGTGGCTCTCTTTGGTTTTCAAATACTGGCTGTTGAACCGGATTCTGGGT
>JANNJE010000084.1:0-6290 GCA_031405735.1 Armatimonadota bacterium
TTTTTCGGTCTCGAAAACGCCGACTTCATCGCCGTCTTTTGGCTTTCGATCTGGATACGGAATGATGTACTCGGACGCCGATACTTCGGGTTCGCTTGTGGCTGTTGATTCGCTAGTCATAGTGTTTGGTGTGCTTTCTCCGACTGCCATTCCCGCAGAATTAACTTCCTTGGGACCGCAACCGGCGATTAAGAGTGTTGAAAAGGCAAGAACAAAAAGTTTTATCATAAGAAAATCGTACCTCGAATGATGTACGAGTATATCTGGTTTGGAGATTGGCGCAATCTTTGAAAAAGGAAAAAGGACGAGGGAAAATAGAGAGGGCCTAGCTTCGTTTTTTTCCGTTTTCCTTTATCCCTTTTCCTTGCAGCTCCACAGCAGCCAAGCAGCACACAAGTGGTTTTATGAATCGTTCCGCGTCCAATGCAGAGATCGCACTGTTGCCTCACGCCGGGCTCTTACTCTCGACTGCTCGGCAACAATGAGTCGAAATCCCCTGGCTTGGCACGCTTCAAACGAATTCCGGGCGTATTCAATTCGGAAAACAGGATCAGATTCCAACGCTTCAGCGATCAATACTGCTTGCCACTGCTCTAGTTCCTTGAGCGCAGTCAAAGCCTGCTCGGCTACGGGCGAATCTTCAAATGATAGGCACCTTTGCATGGCTTCGATGGCAATCCCGCATTGTCCCAAGCCTTGCAGAATCATTCCCCTTAGATAAAAGTAGCCGGGCTCATAAGGGTTGAGCGAGACCAGGCGATCAATGGTCTGCAGCGCTTCTTCAAACTGCCCTAATCGCCATTGTGACCGTGCGACAAGCTCCCATGAACCCAAATGGTCAGGTTCACGACGAACGGCTTTCTTTGCAAGACTAAGGCAATTGCGAAGCTCCGATTGGTCAAACGCAACTTGAGCAAGAGCAAACAAAGTCTGCACTGAATGGTTATTGTATTGAGCCGCCCGAATATGTTGTTTTTTCATTCCCCTAAGTACCTCAGGTGCCCCCAACCTCAGCGGTCGCCAACCTTACTGATCTAGAGTAGCGCACTGAGAGGTTTAAGCCTACGCGCAAAATTGCCAGACATTACGAAAATGTACGCGATTATGCGGAAACCAGGTGTTTTTGCTTGCCTACCTGCGCTACCTTTGCCTTTAGCGCCAAAGGTATGCGGTTTTCGGTCATCGGCACTCGAACCCCAATGAACGATGCCATTGCAGCTGTTTCATTTGCCCAGCTAACCGCAAATTCGT
Source organism: Armatimonadota bacterium (assembly GCA_031405735.1). Classification (GTDB taxonomy): domain Bacteria; phylum Armatimonadota; class Fimbriimonadia; order Fimbriimonadales; family Fimbriimonadaceae; genus JANNJE01. The sequence continues at coordinate 1,252 of JANNJE010000084.1, forward strand.
TAGAAACGTTTTTGAGAAGGACGACAAAATCGCCCTCCGGCCTGCGAGTTATCAAGCTTCCTGCGGGAAGCCGACCTCTAATTTGCCGGGTCAGTTGCTGAATTGCCGCATCAAATTTTGGCTTGCCGACTTGGTCAATCAAGTGCTTGCGACGGTACGGTTCCAAATGAACTAGGTAGCCGCGTTTGCAGGTGCTTGCGGCTTCTTGAAGCTCCGATGCCGCGCATATGCCACTTGATTCGTTTTCCGATGTGCCCAAACGAGAAATGACCACATTGAGTTCACCGGTTATTCTCCGCAAAGAATCAACGACTTCAATATCTACTCCGCCCGCCCGCTGAGAAGCAACTGTGACAAATCCAAACGGCTCTTCGCCATTCATCAAAGGGAAAATCCCGAAGCTCGAAATTCGTTCTTTGGTTGCGTGGGTCGAAGGACATCGGGAGTCTTCATAAACATCCGTCATGATAACTTCTGGTGAACCCAATGCCAACCAACCTTGGAAACCCTTGCCCTTCGAAAAGCTCAAGCCTTCTAGGAATTCAGCATCGCGACCCTCGCAAATCGCTAGCCGAGGCAGACCATTTTCAATCCAATGCGCGGCTAAATGGTCAACTCCCAAGGCGGGGAAGATTTCTCTCAAGCTTCGGGAAACGGCGATGCTCGGAGTAGGTGCTCCATCCAAAACTGCAGCGAGTCCATAAGAGATTTCTGCTTCGCGCATCCTCAGTTCTTGCCTCTGACATCGCAGATGCCCGGCAATGAGTTTTGCAAGGATGTCAGTGGACTGGTTGACAAAATCGCCTGCGTTTTCGAGCTGATCTGATTCGAGGCAGAAAGTACAAATCGCGCCGACTATCCTTTCGTCTTGCTGTAATGGAAAACACAAATGAAGCATGTTCGAGCCAAGTAGCAGTTCCGAAACCTGGGCATGAACATCCAAGCCCCTTTGAGCTAGGCTCAGCCCAAGTTTGAATTCAAATGAAGCTGATTTCAACTTGGGGTTCATAGGCCCATTCCAAGCTCGAAGAGACAGCTTTTCATCCATTTCTGTTCGAATGAGGATAGCAATCGAACCTGCTCCGCTCAATTCACGAAGCCGTGAAGCAAGTTCCGACAAGTAGTTGTCCGAGCCATCCGATTCGAGCTTTGCTAAATTGATCGCGCTTCGGTCTCGTTTGGCTCGCGTGTCGAGGTCGCGGTACATATCTTGAAGGCGACGGAACGATTCGCGCAGGTCAAGCGTTTCCTGTGGGTCTCCCTTAGTTGGATCTTTGTGTTCTGGCAAAACGGGCTTTGTAACCGTCCGGATGGTTTCGCGGTCGTTGAGCATCATTCCCAACCCCAAAACTCCAGCGGCTTGCGCAAGTAGTAGCGGACTTGGGTTGGAGGCATTGGTGAATAGCATGTGCGAGCCGACCAAAGAACCAAAGGCTATCGGTGCCATTGTAGCGGGCAGAGAACCGAATCGGCTGGCGGCATTGGCGATCGGCAAGAGGACCAGAAATCCAAAGGTGTCGAGCCGTCCGATGAGTCCGAGGCACCCAGCGACGGCAATTGAGTCAATGCAAGCAAAGAGGGTTGATATTCCTTCGCTTCGAAACTTCCTTCGCTCAAGTTGAAAGAGCAAAATCGAATAGGCAACAGCGATCGCCGCGAGTTTGAACACAGTGTTCTCCTGCGGGACGTGCTGGGTCCACGCTAAAGCGGCTACGCCGAGCGCCAAGACGATTCGAATTGCAAGTTCAACCATGACTTTCTACTTTAAGTTTTCGGTTGAAAATGGTGAAAGAATAGGTTGGGTTACATGGTAATTCGGTCATCTGGTCATTAGGTCGCTGGGCTTTGAGTCACTAGGGCATTCGGTCATTGGGCGACGTGATCTTTGCTAAGCCGTTCTTCAATGATCAAAGTTGCTTCGTCATTTGTATCGAAGCGGGTAAAAGTTCTGTCAATGTCGCCTATTTTGCAGACGACTTTGTACTTGTCAGCTGAAACCAACTTGATATCTTCCCACTTAACCACTGTGGTGCACCCTAGCCAATCAAATTTCAAGGTGTCCTCGTCCAAAGTCAAAGTGCATATCGCTTCATCTGGAAAGCGACAGTAATATTCGTTCCAAAACGTTGGTAATCGGACCAGCCATTTGATGGTGAAATATGCCGCCGACAACACACTAGCGCTCAGCGAAATTTGCCACATTGTCGTAAGCTCCCACGTTTGAACACGGAGCGCAACGGCCACAAAAGTGCACACGATAATTGGAGCCATTAACCCTAAAATCTGTGTGATCACGTCCGACGTTGCAACTTTATTTCTTCCTTCGATGCGATCCCGTTCTCTTAAACGATTTGCCCCTAATTCGTAGGTCCAAGTTTTTGCAGACATGTTTCAGTTTAACGGGTTGTCGGTAACATTACGTAACAATGAAGCGGAGATTTGGCTTGGTTGTAATTTGCTTTGGGCTCGCCATAGCTTGCTGCGGAGGATCACTCTGGGTTTATGGATTTCTTAAAATATTTTCCCCAGACGAGATCAACCAAACTTCGAACTGGAACAAGTTCTACAAAGAAACATTTTCGCAGCATTTCTGGATTCCTGAAGAGGCAACAATCGTAAGCGCTACCCAAATACCTGATTCCTTCATGGGCGAGAGGGATCGAGTAATTTTTCGATTACCAAATACAAGGACACCGTCTCAGTGGGTCCGCCTGATTGCAGAAAAATCAAAGATCGGCCAATACCAACAAACGGATATTTGGTATGACGCCAGCCATGGATTTGACGGCAGAACGAGTAATTCTGAAAAGTCTATTTCCGAGTTGTATTTCATTCGCTACGATCCCGAAATAGAGCAGTACGAGGCGGTATTCGAATGGGACTAGGACCAACATGAGGGTATCGTTTCTAAATGCTAAGTGCCACGTGGCTCTGCTCCATTCTCATGACTGCACAAAACGTCCCAAGCCCTTCAATGGTCTCGATGATCAACCGATTTTCAGAAGATCGAGGGAGCGTCGAACGCGCCTACCCCATCTCGATATCTGCCAAACGCACAACTCGGCTCACAAAGCTGTTTCAAGAGTCGCTCGCTGAACTTGAAGCGGTCAAATTCGATGGGCTGGATTCAGAGAGCAAAGTTGACTACCTTCTATTCAAAAACTATTTGAATCATGAAAAGCGCGAAATCGAAATCGCTAACCAGCAAATGGCCAACGTCTTTCCGCTCATTCCATTCAGCGGCACGATCATGGAACTGGAAGAATCTCGCCGCCGCTTCGAAAAAATAGAGCCTGCCGCACTAGCAGTCACACTGACTGAGCTTGAAAAGACCATTCGAGCCCATCATAAAGATATAGAAACCGGACTGACAAGCAAGACTCCGCTCAAAGTAGAAAGAACACGAGCAAACCGGGTTGTGCAAGTCATTGAACGCCTAAAAGGGCATTTCAAAGATTGGGTCGATTTCTATGAGGACTACGACCCGATGTTCACCTGGTGGTGCTCGGAGCCGCAAAAGGGCGTAGCCGATGCTCTGAACGATTATCAGACTTTCGTGCGTGAGAGGATTGTCGGAATTAGGCCGGATGACAAGACAACAATCATCGGATTCCCAATCGGCGCAGAGGCGTTGCAGGCGGAACTTGACTACGAAATGATTCCTTACACACCGGATGAGCTTGTCGAAATTGCCAACAAAGAGTTCGCCTGGTGTGAAGCAGAAATGAAGAAAGCTTCAAATGAAATGGGCTTTGGAGATGATTGGAAAAAGGCTCTCGAAAAGGTGAAGATGGACCACGTAGAGCCTGGAAAGCAACCTGAATTGATAAAGGAACTGGCACTAGAAGCGATCAATTTTGTTGAGGACAAAAACCTTGTCACCGTTCCTCAGCTTGCCAAAGAGACTTGGCGAATGAGCATGATGTCTCCCGAGCGGCAGCTTCAAAGCCCGTTTTTTTTGGGCGGTGAGCAGATACTGGTTTCGTATCCAACGGCGGGAATGTCGCAAGAGGCAAAGCTGATGAGCATGCGCGGCAACAACAAGCATTTCGCCCGCGCGACGGTACAGCATGAACTGATCCCCGGGCACCATTTGCAGCAGTTTATGACCTCTCGGAACAACACGCACCGGGGACTGTTCAACACGCCGTTTTGGGTAGAAGGATGGGCACTTTATTGGGAATTTTTGCTGTACGACATCGGTTTTCCCAAATCGCCCGAAAACCGCGTGGGCATGCTGTTTTGGCGGATGCACCGCTGCGCTAGGATCATCTTCTCGCTTGGATTCCACCTTGGCAAAATGACTCCGCAAGAGTGCGTTGATTTCCTCGTGAACCGAGTTGGGCATGAGCGAGACAATGCCTCTGCCGAAGTTCGGCGTTCATTTGCTGGTAGCTATGGGCCGCTTTATCAGGCTGCGTACATGCTTGGCGGCTTGCAAATTCGAGCCATGAGGCATGACCTGGTGGATTCTAAAAAGATGACGGACAAACAGTTCCACGACGCAATTCTAATCGGGAATACGATGCCGATCGAAATGGTTCGGGCACGAATTACAGGCGCAAAGCTGACGAAAGATTGGAAGTCGAGTTGGCGGTTCTACGGAGGTTAGTTTGGAACTCCTTCCTTCTCCCTTGATGGGAGAAGGACTGTGAAACCTGCGAGGAACGAGCTGTTGAACTGGGATGAGGGTGAGTTTGCCAATTAAAGAATTCTTCGATATCACCCTCACCTGTGTTCACTCCGTTCACACTTCCTTTCGCATCTAGGGGGAGGATTGAATAACAGATCACAACAACCAACAACTCACAACCAACAACCAAACTCAGCCCGGTATCCTTATGCTTCCCATGAAACCGTTTCGGCTTTACGATTCCATGACTCGGCAGGTGAAGGAACTCACCACCGCCGAGCCCGGCCATCTGCGTTTCTACACCTGCGGGCCGACTGTGTATTCGTATGCCCACATTGGGAATTTCCGAAGCCGCCCGAGGTCGAGCCCGGCAACATAGTGCTGGAAGTCGCGGCGCGACACGTCG
>JANNJE010000085.1:0-9565 GCA_031405735.1 Armatimonadota bacterium
TGTGTTTTCAGGCGCATTTAGGTAGTTTCTTTGCTGATAATTGGATTCGATTGAGAGTAAGTTTGCTCCAAATAACTGCCGATATCCACCCGACAACTCAACGGTTGGGTCGGTTCCAAGAATGCCGTATGCCCTTAGAAATCCTTGGTTCGCTTCTCCGGCAAATCGGAATCTCCCGCCCAATCCTGCTCCAAGTTTTGAAAAGTAGTCAACGTTTATATCGAGGTCCCTGTCACCCTCCAATGGAATTCCCCACAAGGTTTTGATGAAGTAGCCCTCGTCTCGACTTTGGCCAATCTGAGGTGTGTATCGGTCCCGACGTGTATCTAAAGGTATGGAAAGATACGGAATTCTAAGCCACGTCCTTCCCAAAACTCGAAATCTTGTATCCCTTAATGTGATTCGCTTTTCGGGGCGAACGATGATGTCACGGCCGTCAATTGTGTAATGCGGCACATCGAGATCGCAGGTTGTTATGGACCCATCAAATGTTCGTATCAAAGTTTCGCTTCCTATCCCCCTTTCTGCTTTGAGAAACACATCTCCATTTGCGTTCCCACCCAGTAATTCTGGATGAAGAATCGCCCTGTGCTGAGATACTGAATAGGTTCGAGTCTTGAAATCCATGGTTATGGATTCGGCTGTGATTACTGCGTCCTTCCCAATCAGCTGTGCGCTTCCAATTAAGGTGAACACTTGCGTCAATCGGTCGCCATGCACTGAGTCGGCAGTGATGTCGTAACCTCGGTAGCGAATATGCACGCCGCCATCAAGGAAAATCAAATTGCCTATCAGTTTTTGTTTTGGAGCATTGATAATGTGAATTTCGCGATCCGAAGCTGATCCGGCTTGTTCTGGGTCAGTGATAACCGGATCGGGCAACTGAGCTCTAGGCTCCGTCGGTAGAGGTTTGGCAAGTGGTGTTGATTGCAATATTCCGGCATTTGTCAGTTTTTGGAACATCGGCTTCAAAGCGTGAGCAAATGAGATTTGTGCAGGGGCCGAAGCGGAAATGAGGATCGCTCCGAAAAGGAAGCAATATCTCATTCGAGCCTTCGAACTCCGATCATTCCGGCAGCGGCAAAAATGATGTTTGGCAGCCATGCGGCCAGCCATGGTGACAAGAATCCATTCGGACCCAAAACCTCGGTTGAGATGATAAACGCATTGTAATATGCCATTGAAACTAACACGCCAAGCAAGACCCCCATGAAAGCTCCTGACCGAGAATACAGGATCGCAAATATGGGAGAAACTAATGCTAAGACGGCACACGAAGCCGGAATGGCAATCCGCTTTGCTATCGCGACTTCCAGCCTTCTGGTGTCGGCTCCTTGCTTTCGTGCATCAAGAAGCCCTTTGTGAAGCTCGGAGCTAGTTTGCTCATCTGGCTCCGACGGAGCAAACAGCGATTCAATCGTGATCGGTTCCAAGATTTCCATTGTTTCAGGCGTTGACAATCTTAAGAGATCTTCACCTTCAAAGATCCACACTTTTGGCGAGTCAAGAAGCCAAATGCCGTCGCTATATCTGCCCGATTTTGAAATGGTCAACGTGGTCCGTTCGTCATTCGATTTTTCATAGAGCAATATGTTGGAAAGTGCAACTGTCTTGTCGCCGACTCTAGAGACAGTCCCAATAATTGCGAGTCGGTTGCTAAGTTTGACAGTTACATTCGAAGTAAAATCTGGCAGAGCCGCTTTCAAGTACAACTCGGCAGCGAGCTTCTTGGAACTTCTTGAAGCGACCGGTTGGACGTATTCAGAAACAACGAAGCTCACCACAGAAGCCACCAGTCCAAAACACACTACGGGCATCAGGATTCGGTAAATCGGGACGCCGATTGAGCGAATCGCAGTAACTTCAGATTCGCGAGCTAAGCGAGAAATTGCCAGTGCCGTTGCTAGCGAAGTCCCCATCGTAAGGGACATCGCTAGCCACTTTGGCGAATCGAACAACAGCATTTGAACAGTCGCCGTCCAAGGAACTGCGGTGGGTGAATAAGTCTTGAACAGATAGATAAGCTGGTTGGCTTGAAACAAAAGCAAGATCGTAAGTGTTCCGATCAAAAACGGGACCAAAAGTTCCTTCAATATCAGGCGGTCAACTCGTTTCATTGCCTTTGTTCAATTCTCTTCCAAGCCCAAATCAGAAATAATGTGCCAGCAATAAGGAGTATCGCAATACTAATAACAGCGCCAATCGGCGGAAGGATTGATGCCAGCAAGGGAACTCCTACCAAAAGAAAAGTAGCCCCAAGCCAAGCCACCAACAATTTTGCTTTAAGGCCGGGCGTCAGGAATCGGCCCCGAATGTAATCTGCTAAGAACCTGCCTCCGCACCTTTCACAGAAAATTTTGTGAGGCATATTGGACTTTCCACAATGTACGCAAACGATTGCGCGAAGCGGCGGAATTCTAGGGCTGTTCAGCCTTTGCTTCCAAGTGTTTAGAACATGCAAATCCTCCCGAAAGATTCTCTTGTCGGCGTTCGATAGGGCTTGTTCTGCAATATCAACGGCATGTGCCACGTAGCCGAGGTTGAAAAGGCAACGCGCCATTCGTACTCTTGCTCCTTCGTTTTGCGGTCGGTCCGCCAATAGGTCGTATGCCTTCTCCACTGCGTCAACATCAATTGAGCGCATCTCTGAGCTTTTCATCATGCCTTGTGCAATCGGAGTAAGAATCAACGTCGCCAATGCAGTTGCAAATAGCAACGGCGGCAAAATGGGAGTAGGTGGATCAAGTGCCAGATAACCGATGACAAATGCCAAAGCGATTCCCAAAACGCCTGTGATTGTGTCAATTTCAGCCGTGATCATCCAACCGACAAGCACCACAACCCAAATGGCTAGTGGAATCCAAACAGCGCATCCAGTTGCAAACGCGAACGGATTGTCGGACATCTGTTCAAGCACGGTCTTCTGGTTCCTCCTTTGTGTCTAAAGTCGCTTCAGCATCCTGCGATTCTAAATCGGACTTCGATTTGCCATTCTCATTTTGATCGTAACTTGAAGCATTGCCCCCGCCCCAATCGAATTTTGGTTCTGTTCCGTTCATTAGACGGATTATGTTTGACTTGTGGCGATACACGACAAATAGTCCGAGCAAAGCAAGTGTAATTGTCATTGCAATTGGCAAACCGAACGCATAACCAAGTGGGGCAAGAAAGAGTGCTGCCACGATTGATCCGACACTAACGTATCGTGTCAAAAGAAGACAAATCAAGAAGAAAGCAAGCCCCGACAAAGCAACAAGCGGAATGCTCCCCAATAAGGCTCCAACGCCCGTCGCAATGCCTTTGCCGCCCCTGAATTTCAACCATGGCGAAAGTGAATGTCCAACAACCGCGCAGAGTCCGATTCCGAACGGAAAAATCGGATCAGGAAACCAAATCCTAGCCAATAGAGCGGGAATCAGTCCCTTGAGCACGTCAAGTACTAATACGAAAAATCCAGGACCGCGTCCTAGAGTCCGGTATACATTTGTTGCCCCTATGCTTCTGCTTCCTGTATTCAGGATGTCAATGCCCTTAGATTTGGCAACGAGCACTCCAAAGGGAACTGAGCCCAGCAGAAATGCTCCGAATCCAAGAGCAATTGCGAGCAAGTTCATAGCTTGGCCAGCCTTGCATGACCGTGAATTGATATGCGGGAAATACGATTGCAAGGCATCAGGTACCAATGATTCAAAACAGCAGTAAACCCTAACACGACTATCCGAAAATGATCGCGAGTTAGCAACTTCAATTGATTCTAGTAATTTGACGTTTTTTGACGGCCTTTTGCCTTAAACCATTTTCGTTCTTCGAATTCGTTTTGGTTGAAACCAGATATGCGGATGGGCATTCTCGATTGAGAATGCAGATTTCGCATAGCGGCGAACGTGCGCGGCAGGTCTTTCGTCCATGCTCAATCAGTAGGCAATGGAATCGGAATGCGCAGTCTTCGGGTACTAACTTGAGAAGTGCGTCGTGCGATTTGCCTTCACTTGTTCCTTCATCAAGCAGTCCGAGGCGCTTTGAAACTCGAAAAATATGTGTGTCCACAGGAATAGCTGGCATTCCAAACGAAAATGCCAATACGATGGAAGCCGTTTTGGGGCCAACCCAGGGAAGGCTTTCAAGCCAGCTTCTAGCTTCGTTCATTTCCAGCGAACGGAGAAAGGATAGGTCATAGCTGCCAATTTTGTTTTTGATTTCGAGAAGGCAAGCTTGAATTCCCTTCGCCTTTTGGTTTGCTAACCCTGCGTTTTGAATAATTTTTGAGATTTGAGCCGAATGAGCCTTTGCAAGTTCATCCCAATCTGGAAAATGCTCTCTCAGTCGAGTAAACGCCGGGAACGAATTTATGTCGCTCGTATGCTGACTTAGAATGCAGGAGATGAGCTCTTCCATTGGGTCGAACCTGGATCGAAATCTGGTCGGGCCGTAAACGGATTCGAGTTGGTCCAGCCAGTTTCGAATTTCCTCGCGTTCCTCGATCGGCTTGTCCACGACGAGAGAATACTTTGTATAGCGGTGTCATGGGTGAAGGTTGAATAGCAAAAACGGATACACTTTGTTGCATGAAACAATACCCAGTACTCGTCTTGGTAGCCGTCCTTTTGTTTTCCGGTTGTGCGGCCAAAAACAAACTTGTTGGCACCTGGGAAGGCGACGTCAGTCAATTGGGGCAAAAAATCGTGCTAAACCAGGTTATGAATGCCGACGGCACATTTGTTCAGGTTATGAAAGTGCCTACATCGCAAGAAGCCGGAGCAGTTCCAGCCGAGATAACTATAAAAGGCACCTGGACATCAACAGAAGAGTCCAAAATCACGATGACGCCAAACGAGGTGTCCGTTACCGGCGTTCCGAAGGAGAGAGAACCCATGGTCAAATCACAGTTTGAATCGGAAAAGGGCAAACCTCAACAAGCGGTACTGAAGTGGAACGGAAATGATGAATTTGCACTTTCCGCGCCAGATGGGCCCTCGATCACTCTAAAGAGGAAATAGTAGGGAAGTCAATCACCCAATCACCCAATCAACCAATAACTCAATCATCCACTTACCGAATGACACGATGACCCAATGACCCCAATCACTAAATACATATTCGCAGCCGCAGTAGGCGCAACTCTCGGATTTGGCTATCACTTGCTAATGGCCGCTTGCAAGACTGGCTGAATCAATCAGAAGCAACCGGCGGTGCCGGTTTTAGCTGGAGCAGTGCTAGCACTTTTTGTCGTGGGAATATCTAAGAAGAACAATTGATATTGCTGTATCAATTTCGATCTAAGTAAATTATTACTGCTCTCCGTATATGATTCAATACTAAAAGGCTTAACGAAGTGAATCATCTACTTCAAGAACGCAACCGTTACTCCGTCGCCACCTTCTCCGGATTCTGCCATTTGGTACGACTCAATTTCCTTTCTGCGCTTCAAGTAGTCATGAACTATCCGGCGAAGTACTCCCTCACCTTTGCCATGAACAATTCGTATCCTGTGAAGACTTCCAAGTACGGCATCGTCAACAAATTTCTCCAAATCTGCAATTGCATCCTCAGCTCTCATGGCTCTTAGTGATATTTCAGTTGGGGCAGAAGCTGCTCTTTGTAGAAGGATATTAGCTTTGCTCTTTTTCGGCGAATAATTTGGAGTGTTAGGAGTTTCGTACGCAGTCAACTTGCTCGTTGGTACTGTTAATTTCAAGGCACCAATTTGCACCATGACTTTATGATCTTTCGGTTCCTCAAGTAATACACCATGCTGGGAGTATCCATCTACCCGTACCGTTACACCCTTTGAAAACTTCAACGATTTGGCAGGTTTCAGCTTTGGAACTTCATATCGAACCGCTTCTTCTTCTCCCAACGATTGAACCGCTTTTAGCTGTTTGCGAGCCTCGTCGATCTTCTTCTGATCTACCGCTCCATGTTTTAGCGATTCAAATATTTCTGCTGCCTGAAGCCGCAGTTCACGTAAAGTGCTTTCGATTTCGTCCTTGGCCCGTTGATTTACGGTTCTGCGTATTTCATCAGCTTCGGCTAGCTTTTGCGCTGCACGTTGGTCGGCTTGTCGCAGTTCGGCAGACTTCCTATCGGCTTCACTTTGAGCATTTCGTGCCAGTTTTTGAGCAAGTTCTAACTGCTCGATCATCTGGGCAATATCTTGCTGCTGATCGCCAAGCGCCAATTTGGCATCTTCGATTACGGCACTTGGAATGCCGTACCTTTCCGCAATTTTCATCGCCTGACTTGCACCGGGTGCCCCGAGCATTAACCGATAAGTTGGCCTTAGCGATTTGGCGTCAAACTCCATCGCCGCATTCAAAAATCCAGGTTCAGAATAGGCAAATGCCTTCAATTCGCCGTAGTGGGTGCTTGCTATGATTCGCGCTCCTCTTGCATGCATGGCTCGCAAAATCGCCTTCGCTAACGCGGCACCTTCGGCGGGATCTGTTCCGGCTCCAAGCTCGTCAAAAAGCGCCAATGCTCCAGGTTGAACAGACTTTATCGCCTCGGCGATGTTTTTGATATGCCCACTGAAAGTTGAAAGAGACTGGGCAATGCTTTGCTCGTCTCCGATGTCCGCCCAAATCTGGCTAAATGTCCCAAATTCGCAATCACGGGCAGGGATCATTAAACCGCTTTGCGCCATAAGCACACAGAGTCCTGCACACTTGATTGCTACCGTCTTGCCACCTGTGTTTGGACCCGTTATGAGCAAGCCTTCAAAGTCAAAACCTACTTCTATCGTAACTGGAACAACGATGGATTTATCCAATAAAGGATGTCGTGCTCCATCCAGTTGGAGACTTGCGGATTTTGACTTCCGGGGCGGAAGAGCCTCCATTTCAAAGCCTAAACGAGCCTTGGCTAGTATGAGGTCGAGATCGGCGGCCTTAACGATCGCCGGACAAGCTGTTGAAGCAATTTGTCCGACGCGAGCCGAAAATTCAGCGAGAATTCGCTGAATTTCTTCTCGTTCAAGTCCTTCAATTTCTCGCAAGTCATTGCCTGCCTTTAATACATCGTCGGGCTCAATAAATACAGTTTGCCCAGTTCCTGATGTGTCGTGAATGAGTCCGCGGATTTTTGCACGGTGCTCCGACTTTACGGGAAGCACATACCGCCCGTCTCGAACAGTAAACAAGGGATCACTCAGATATTCGCGAGATTTGCCAGAGACATAGCTCTGAATCTTCTCCAATATTCGAGCGGAAGCTTGAAATTTACGTTTTCGAAGGGCTGCAAGCGTTGCACTAGCTGAGTCCTTCACTTCACCGTCTGATTCCAGCGAATCAAGCAAGTCGAATTCGAGTTTCTGCTCGTCTGGAAAATACTGAACCAATTGGAAAAGTATTGGACAGTTTTCGGGCCGCGATTGAAAAAACACCTTTGCCAGCCGAAGAGACGCCAGAAGCTCGCCGATGCAATACAACTCTCCAACGCCAAGTACTCCGCCCTTTTCAGCTCGAATTAATGCACTTCGAAGATCGAGAACTCTTCCTAGCGACGGCGGTGAATCTTTGCCCAAAAGTATGTACGCTTCTGAAGTTTGAGCTTGCAAATCCCAAACCTCTGTGTCCTCGAACAATGGCTGCAACTTTGTGGAAAGTTCAGCACCTAGCTCCGTCTCGCAATGTTTCGCGAGTCGAACTAAGATAGAATCAAATTCAAGGACCTTTAGAGCGTGCATCTTTTGGTTGTGACCATTTTACGGCTAATTGGCGAATCGCAATAGGTCCGCCCATTCTTCAGGCGTATTTGCACTTCGAACACAATTTGGATTAAGCTCTGCGAGGCAAATTTGTTCTTCATGAACTTCGATTACGTTAAGTTCAGATACCCACTTCATTATTCGTCTTTCCCCAGACAAGGAAAGTTTACGAGCAATCTTCAGCGAGGAACTACTGTAGAGTCCACATAACGGTTGAAGCGCACCTTCGAAACTAGCAATTGCCGCATCGAATCCTTTTGCCACTTGCAACAGAACGCGAACAATCCGTGGATCAAACAAGGGCATATCACACGAGGCGACAAAAATCCAGTCGGCACTAGGTGAAAAATCAGCTAGTGCAGCGAGCGGGCCAGCAAACTGATTTGTGTCTTGCTTTCCTTCCGGGCCAAGAACGGTTATTGGCAAATCTTCGTTTTCAAGCAACCGTACTGTTCTTTTCAAAATTGATTCGCCTTCAAGCTTCATTGCGGCCTTTTCCTGACCCATCCGACGGCTTTTGCCACCCGTCAGCAGAACACATTCGATTTCTAGCATTCGAAGACAATTCTATATCAATTGTTTCAAGATGCACTGGGAATCGGCCGGGACAAAAAAAGGTGGGATTGCTAGGAAGAATCTGCAGGACAACCCAAGCACTACGCTGTTGTGACGTTCGCGACCGTGCAATTGCCAAGGAACATGCACACCTGGCAAAGGACGCACAGCGACTTGCGGAGCTAATCGTGTCACTCGATACTGCGCTCCACGAGTCGCCCGAAGTGGTTCACGACTGGTTTGAGAGAAACGGTTCAGAATTGATGAGTCTTGACCTTGGATCGCCTAGCCGGATGATGCAAGGCAAGGAACTGAACGACCACATCATCGAAAAACTTAAGGGAGGACGCCCCTGATTGTCGTCAATGGAAAGGCCGGCACGGGCAAGGCTAGTGGTGGCACTAAATGCGATGCGCGGCCATTCTCGGAACAACTGGCAGCAAGCCTGCTTGACGCTGTGCAGAGACCTGGCACAGTCCAGCTTGCCTTCACAGTAGAAGAAGCCGCCAAAATGCTCAGCTTACGCAAGACCAAAGCCTATGACATGGTCTCAAAAGGAGAACCCCCAAGCGTGAAGATCGGCGGAGCTCGAAGAATCACTCTCGGTTTGCTACTCGAGTTCGTTGCCAATTGCGAAGCAAACGCACGTAGAAAAAAGTAATCAAGAAGTTAAGTGCATATGGAAATGAATTAGGTGAGAAATGGCCCAAGCGTAGTTAATAAGACGATCAACGGGATGCTCATGATGGACAGTCGGGGCGGGGTTGCGGTTCTGCTAAAAGAGTGAATCCGAAAGCGGTCGAAATCATGATTTTGAATCCCATTTGTTAATATGATCGTGCCTGAAATGCAGTGCCATGAAGCACGACACTGAAAGAAGGTAGATTGGCAGGGCTATGCAAAAGGCGACAGCAAACCTCCTGGATACCGAACATCAATGGGCAAGAGCTTTTCAACCTCTTGACCGGAAAACCCTCGAAGATCTGCTCTCGGCTGAATTCCGCTTGTCCTTTGTAGTTGACCCTCGAGCACCTCGAACGGTTTCTCGCGACGAATGGTTTGCGATGCTTGACCGAATGAATTTTGATTCCTACGAGATTCTTTCTTCAGAAGAAAGTTGTTTCGGCAGGGTTGCTGTAATCCACTTGCATGTGCGCTTCGACGGCTGGTTACTAGATGGCAAACTCCTCCCTGCTGAATACAAAGTTACAGATATCTTCATTCATCGCGACGGAAGATGGCAATGCATCAATCGAATTAGCGAACCAGCAGGCGAAGCCCCAAAGTTTTGGAATTAGAAGTTCC
>JANNJE010000086.1:0-2754 GCA_031405735.1 Armatimonadota bacterium
ACGCCCACACGTTTGCCACTCAACTCGGTTTTCATATTCTTTGCGGAGACGGATATCGTTGGTGCCCGGGCCTCGATCGGCCGGGTCCGGGCCCGCATTGAGCAGCACGACTTTCCTGATATCGGCATTGACGACCGCCCCACGCTGGCCGCCGGCGTAGTGACTTTTCCGCATCCGGCGGCCGAAGCCACCCAGGATCTCTTCGCCCTGGTGGAAGCCGCGCTGCTGCGCGGCAAAGCCCAGACCGACGGTCGCATCGGCACCGCGGAGACGGTGGCGGCGTAGCGCCGCGCGGGACGCGCACCATCCGGCCCCGGTGCGCCGCTACCGTCGCCGCTTGAGCCAGTCCGTCGGGTCCAGGGCGATTCCCTGTTCTCCCCGGATCTCGAAGTACAGGTGCGGGCCGTTGTCGGTATTCTCGCAATCCTGGAGAACTTCAATGGCACCATCAACTTCCAAGAGACTTCCCTGAACACTTCCCAGCCAACTCTCAAACCATCCCAGTCAATCCTTGGCCCATTCCAGTCAATCCTGGACTCTTTCCATAGCACCATCCAACGCCAAAAAACTCCCCTGGAAACTTAAAAAACATCCATGGAGCCACGCGGCCCCTCCTGGAAGCATGCCAGTAAATCCTGGAACCAGTCCAGGCGACCATCCAATCAGTCCAGCCATTCTGGAATCGGTCCAGGAAGTCCTGGATTGGGTCCAGTCGAGCCTGGAAGCACTCCGTCCTCCATGGAAGCATTGCGTGGTTGACTGGACTCTCTAAAAACATCCATGGAGACTTTCCAGGAATCCACGATATTAGTCCAGGTTTTCTCAAAAACAGATTTTGAACCTAAGCTGTGGAAAGGCATTTCCCTGGAACTGTTCCAGGAATTCCTGGGATGGTCCCAGGACTTGCGGCCTAGTTTCACGATAATCGTCATAAACAAGATTTCCGCTTCGTAAAGAAAATTGTGCGCTCCCCGATTGGCCCCAATTGGACCGGGGCAATTTGCAAAAGGGAGCAAGGAGCCAAAATTGGCTGATTATGTAAGTACAAACGAGGGCGACCTCGTCATTCAACTCAAGGACCACGCCATAGGCGTTTCAACTCATAGCGCGACCGTTGGCCTGGCAGCTGGCGACGTCACAGAAGCATCGAACGATGCCGCAATCGCAAGCCATGCCGTAAACGGCCAATCGCTGTACACTTCGAAAAGCCAGGAATGGACCGAATACAAGCGGCTTTTGCTGTACGGCCCGCTCAATACACCTACGCCGATAACACCGGTAGCACCTGTTGTAGGGAGTCTTCCGCTCGGAGCCAAAGGCCGCGATTGTAGCGAGGTTCCGGCAACGGGCAGACCGGATCAAATCGCATCCGGGCTACACTCCTGCCATCGGTGAAGATTGCAGGATCGTGGTTCCGGCTGGCGGCCCACCCGCTATTCCGAAGCCCGTGCTCAATGGGCTCGCAGAAACTGGGTTTGTCATTCGGCTGACTTTTGCGATGCTAGGGCATGACCAAATCGAAATCTATTCCAAACGCGGAGCAGAAGTAGATTGGACAATTATCACAGTGGATTCCAACAGTCCGTACGTGGACGGAAGGGCTCCGCTGGTGGCAAACACTCCCGAAGTCCGGCAATACCGGGCACGGTTCAAAGATAACGACTTCCCAATCGGGGAATGGAGCGATGTGATCTCGGTCACTGCTCAGGCGTAAGCCTCGTTGATAAACAAATCCCCCGCCCGCTTTCGGGCGGGGGAGAATTCTAGACAAATGCGGCTCATGCTATGGCAAATGTGGCATTTTCAGATTACTTTCAAGGTATTTGAACCTAACCCGTCCAAATCATTGGCTGAACTAACAAGTTTACGGACACCAACTGGGCAAATTTGGAAGGTAATCCTTGGCATTTTGCGCCTTCCATTGCTTTGCAGCATCGAGAGGAGCAATTCTCCAATTATTGGGCATGGAATGACGCTTCCCGCTTCCATCTGTGAATGCACGAGGAAATTGGCACTTGAGAAGCAACTCTGCATCCACTCTTGTGGCGCGGTCGCAAAGTACTGCCATTGGCTTCGATCCCCAAATTCGAATTTTGTTCATAGCTGGAATGCAAAGCGTGATATTTAGCTATGGGCGAATGGTCTTCGCCATCCGGACTGCTGGCACCAAGTCCGTGTCCGCAGTTACCAGAATCAATTTGTCATAACCTGCTTTGTGCGCGTCGTCAACCATCGTGATTGCGATACTTACGTCGGTATGTTTTTCCTCGTGTTCTGTCCAGAAACGATCTCCGGAATAGGCACAAGAATTTACTTTGCATAATCGGTTCTTGGCCTTCATCTCGCCAAGAACCACCTGAACGCTGGAAAGAGATTCTACGGCTTGGATGTACTTATCTTGATGAATTCGATGCGGTCCTTCGATCATTGCTTCAAAGAAGTAAATCTGGCGAATGTCATCGTTTGGAAACTGAGCTTGAAAAAGTGCTTCAATGTTAGCCCACCGACAGTTCAGCGGACGAGCGAGCCCGTAGTAAAAGTTGAAGCCGTCAATATATACCGCAGCAGTCATTCAGCCAATCATACCGGGGATGCTGAATGTTAGGCAAAAAAATGGCCCCCCGTGGAGGGCCGGACCGACCCCTAAGGATCGGTAAGTCGTACAAGGAATTATACGCTCAAAAAGCCAAAAAGTCACCCTATTACGCACATTTTCTTCTCTTTTTCCACAATTTTAGGCAATTTTGCCAATGC
>JANNJE010000087.1:0-2103 GCA_031405735.1 Armatimonadota bacterium
ACGGTAACTTGCTTGGTAGTCCTTTGCGGCGTCCTCGATCGGCGTGACTCTCGACTTTCCGAGGTTGATTCCTACCGGGATTGTCGGCTCGGACTGCCGAATCCGCTCTGCAATGACTGCGGCGCCGTCGTTGTTGAATCCCATTCGGTTGATGAGAGCATGGTCTTGTGGGAGCCGAAAGAGCCGGGGTTTTTCGTTTCCGCCTTGGGGTTGATTCGTGATCGTGCCAACTTCTAAGAACCCAAAGCTAAGGTCATCCCACTGATTGAGGGCGATAGCATTCTTATCAAATCCGGCAGCTAGTCCAACGGGATTCGCAAAATGGCAGCCAAATAGCGTTTGTTCGAGCCTAAAATCGGAAAACGGCTCGGGGCGGATAACTCCTCGCTGTATCATCGCCATGCCGAGGTTATGGGCAACCTCAGGGTCGAGCAAGAATGCGAGTGGGCGAAGGCTTGGGTACAAATCCATTAGCTCTTGTGATTATGGGAGATTGGAGATTCGGAGATGGGAAATGTAGGTATGCGTTGATCCAGATACAGTGGATGAATCCCACGTATCCCACATCCTGGCATCCCCAACGCGTCCCCGCTTCCAACCCAACGATGAGCATCCAAAATCAGGTACAATTTGAACCTAAGTTCCGACGAGAAGGTTGTCTCAAAAACGTCCTTTCCACGAGCACCAAATATGCCTGACAATAACGCACCGAATGAGCCAAATGACGAGCCGATTCTGGACGCGGAAGCGACTAACATCGCGATTCCTAGCGCAGACGAGGACGATCAGATGCACCAAATTGATGAGTTGATCTCATCGAAAGTGACTGGCGACTATACTGCTGACCAAATTCAAGTACTAGAAGGCCTGGAGGCCGTTCGAAAACGTCCAGGAATGTACGTTGGCGACAATGGCAAGAAGGGACTTCACCAGATGTTTCGCGAAGTTCTTGACAACTCGGTTGACGAAGCCTTAGCAGGGCATTGCGATTCAATCAAAGTCCGACTTCATGGCGATGGCTCTATTTCAACTGAAGATAACGGTCGCGGAATTCCTGTTGACATGCATAAAAAGATGGGCGTGAGTGCCCTTCAAGTCGTCATGACCGTTCTACACGCTGGAGGAAAATTTGGCGGCGACGACAGTGGCTACAAGACTTCTGGCGGCCTCCACGGCGTTGGCGTTTCTTGTACGAACGCGCTTTCAGAATGGATGACTACTACAGTCCGCCGTGGCGGCAAAGTTTATCAGCAGAAATACGCGAAGGGAATTCCGCAATCGGAAGTTGAGGTTATCGGTAAAGCCAAGCCAGATGAGCATGGAACGAAGCAGCACTGGATGCCGGATTCGACCGTTCTAAACGAAATCAATCATGACCCGCATTTTCTCAAATCGAGAATGAAGGAGCTTGCCTATTTGAACGCGCAAGTGACCTTTGAATATGTGGACGAAATCCACCCAGAGCAAAGCGAGGATTTTCATTATTCGAGGGGAATACCTCAACTTGTCGAGCATGTGAACGAAGGCAAGGAAGGCATGCACACGGTCATTTACTTCCGAAAGGCGAAGGAACAAACCGAAATCGAAGTGGCACTTCAATACCACGATGGCTACAACCTGACCATGCTTGCGTTTTCTAACAATATACATCAGCCTGATGGCGGTACGCACGTTTCTGGATTCAATACTGCTCTTACGCGTGTTATCAATGCATACGCTAGGAAGATGAATTTCCTAAAGGAAAAGGACAACAACTTTTCTTCGGATGATGTTTCGGATGGATTGACGGCAGTTATTTCATTGCGGCTTCCAAATCCGAGTTACAACTCACAAGACAAAGTTAAGCTTGTGACTCCTGAGGTGCAGGGTCTGACCAACTCGCTTGTCGGCGATGGATTGATGACCTACCTCGAAGAGCATCCTGCGATTGCAAAAAGAATCGTCGAGAAGGCTCGAATTGCGAGAGACGCGAGAGAAGCTGCGCGAAAGGCAGTTGAAGCCGTTCGAAGGTCGAACGCCATGGACAGTTTTGGCTTGCCAGGCAAACTTTCAGACTGCATTAGCAAAGATGCCCAAAAGTGCGAAATCTTTCTTGTGGAAGGC
>JANNJE010000088.1:0-4460 GCA_031405735.1 Armatimonadota bacterium
CGAGGATCGCCGTCCACTGCGCGTCCGAGTACGGCTTGGTGACGCGCGGGTCCTGGTGGATGCGCGTGACCTGCATCGCGTGATCGAACTCGACCTCGCCCGGGCTGATAAAGAAGCGTTCTAGTTTGCCAGTCTGTCTACTGTGTAGCCATCGCTGACCAATTGATCTAGCATTGGTTGCTACTTGATCCCGATCTCGTGCCCTTCGCAAATGCTGGATTTCTGAAACTAGCGGACTATATGACAAGAGCTGCTTATGCGTTTTCGGAGAATAGTTATAAACTTCAAAGCTCGGAACAGTAATTCTTGCGTCAATCGCAAGAGCCAATAGCATCAATATCGGGCTAGCGATCATGAAATCGTATAGCAGTCTTCGACCCAACATAAGTTCGATTGTTGGAACCTGCTAGTGCGATCATCACCCCGAAATATTACAGAGTTCAAAAAAGGTGGATGTTCGAGTTAGTTTGGATTTGTGCGGGTTGGTTCGGGTTGGCTCGGGAATCTTGCTGTCCAAAAAGTCCTACTTGCCCTACATGTCCCTTTGGGACCACGATTCAGGAACTATCGCTTTTTCTTAGCAGCAACCTTCGAGCCCTTTCGACGTACAACTCTTTTGGGACGGACGGACGGACCAGCTTCGCGCTTCTTTCGCAAAAGGTCCTGTGCGTCGCTTGCAGACAGTGTTGCTGGGTCAACTGATTTCGGTATCGTGGCGTTGGTTGTTCCATCAGTGACATAGGGTCCAAATCTGCCAGGAAGGACTTTTACAGGTCCAGCACAATCTGGAAGTTCGCCAAACTCCTGGATCGGCCCAGAACTTTGACGCGAAGTTCTGGCAGCAGCCATTTTGTCCATTGCGAGCACTTCGACAGCTTCCGCGACTGTCATTTGTGGTGAATGACGCCAGTTTTCATAATTGCGGATGACTTTTCCACTTTGAATATAGGGGCCGTATTTTCCAATTCGAAACAGAATCGCTTCGCCCGATTCCGGGTGCATTCCTATTTCAATCGGCATTTGACATAGCATATCAAGGTCTTCCTTCGAAAGTTCCCGTGGATCGGTGCCCGGGGGCAAGGAAACCCAAGTTGGCTTCAATTTTTCAGTGATTTCCTGTTCGGTTCGTTCTACTTCTAGGTAGTACCCGCCACGCTGTTTCAGCAGTAGATTTCTGCCAGTTTGGGGGTGTATTCCTACCGATTCTAGTTCCGGTCGCGAAACAGAAAAGAGCTTTATGGCTTCAGCGACATTCAATTCAGCTGGAGGCATATCGTCAGGCACGTTTGCGAATCGCTTGGAAGAGGCGTCGCCAAGCTGTAGAAACGGATCGCCTCCCTTTCCTACTCGGACAATGATCGGTTCGCCGGAGTCTGGGTGATTGCCAATAGTGACATTGGCGAATGGAATGTCGGCCTTTCGGCTGTCAACTGCTTCTTTCAGACCAATTGATCCATTTCCACCGAGAAAAAAATCACGCAAATAAGTTCTAGAATCTTGTTTTCCTCCGGCAATCTCGTCCAAAGTTTCATCCATTTTGGCAGTAAATCGCAAGTCAGAGAACTCAGAAAAGTGGTTATCTAACACTTCTACAACAAGAAAGGCTGTAAAGGTTGGAACTAGTTCTCGCGCTTTTTTCCAAACGTAGCCACGATCAACGATGACAGAAATAATTTGGGCATATGTTGACGGCCTTCCAATTCCCAAGTCTTCTAGGGCCTTGATCAAAGACGCATCCGTGTAACGTGCCGGAGGTTTTGTCTCATGCCGTGCGGAATCAACCGAAATGAGCTGGACCTCGTCGCCCACTTTCATGGCGGGCAAGATTCGTTCTTTTCCTTCCAATTCGGCATCCGCATCGTCCACATCTTCAACGTAAGCTAGCAAAAACCCAGGAAATGTAATTTGCTTTCCTGAAGCCCCGAAAACGAGAGATTTCTTGTTCACTTCAGTTTCAATTTCAACTTGAGTTCGTTGAACTTCTGCTGGCTTCATTTGACTTGCAAGTGTTCGGCGGTAAATGAGGTCGTAAAGCTTAAAATGGGCATCGCTCAACGCTAATAGTGATTGACGCATTGAGTCCGGCGATCGCTGAAAGTCAGTGGGCCGGATGGCCTCGTGAGCTTCTTGCGCGTTTGCAACCTTGCTCGCATATCGGTTTGGCTTTGTCGGCAAGTACTCTGCCCCGAACCTATCTCGAATAACTTCCCTGGCTTGCTGTACGGCTGATTCTGCAAGGCTCAAGCTGTCCGTTCGCATATATGTGATCAAACCAACTCGCTCGCCCCCGATATCTACGCCCTCATATAGGTCTTGGGCGATTCGCATGGTTCGGTCTGCGGGGAACCCAAACTTTCGGTTTGCTTCTTGCTGAAGCGTTGTTGTGCGGAACGGTGTCGGCTGTTTTTCTTGTCCTGGGTTCGTTTCAATTGAGCAAACTTTCCATGGCTTGGCATTCTTCGCACTTTCGGCAAAGCTGTGCGCGGCTGATTCTTCAAGGAGCAAAACTTTCTTTGACTTAAGTTCCCCCGACAATTCATCGAAATCTTTGCCTGTGGCGAGACTTTGACCCTCGATTTGCTTAAGGACTATGCCGAACTGCTGGCTTTTTGCCTCGACTTCTGCCTTCAAATCCCAATAGATCGAAATCACAAAGTCTCTTCGCCGCTTCTCACGCTCGACAATCAGCTTTACGGCCGGGCTTTGGACTCTTCCGGCGGAAAGCTCCTTTGCCACCTTGCTCCACAAAACGGGCGAAAGTGTGTAACCATAAAGCCTGTCGAGAATTCGCCTCGCTTCTTGGGCCTCGACTAACCTCTCATCAATGGGACGCGGATTTTTCAATGCATCAAGAATTGCAGACTTCGTAATTTCGTGGAAGGCGATTCGGTGTACTTTTACTCCCTTTTTTGGTTTGAGTACTGCAAGCAAATGCCAAGAAATAGATTCACCTTCACGGTCTTCGTCAGTTGCGAGCACGATTTCATCCATTCCAACGAGTGCCTTTTTCAGCTTGTCAACGTATCTTGATTTTTCACTAGGCACTTCGTAAAACGGTTCGAAATTATTGTCAACATCAACTGCAAAATCAGCCCACCATTTCTTCCGATGTTCTTCCGGCAATCCCTTTCGGTTTGCAGGCAGGTCTCGAATATGGCCGACACTAGCCTCAACTTGGTAGGAAGAGTCTAAGAATCGGCTGATTGTCTTTGCCTTTGCCGGAGATTCGACGATTACGAGAGTTTTTGCCATAAGGTCAATGCACTATATATGATGGAAAAGGTTCAGGAACTTTGCTCGCCACGATGCTACCAGGGCAATTCCTAGGTGTCAAGACGCCCAATATACTTTTTTGTGGCAAGATTCCGGTTTTCGACGTACAATGTAGTGTGTTGCAAGCATGAAATCAATTCGCAAATTACTGTTGTTCCCTACTTTTGTGCTGGCACTTTCTCCATGCCTGGCTGTTTCCGAGGATTCGTATTTGGGTCTCTTTGTTCAAGGACAGAGGATTGGATACGTGGCGAGCAGCGATGAACCTACGATCTTGAACGGCAAACCGGCAAAAGTGACCCGATCGCGAACTGTAATGGACGCCGGACTATTAGGTGCGGCCCTAGTTACAGTCATTGATCAAACTACTTGGATCGGAAGCGACGGTCGCCCGATTCTTGTCAAATTCTCGATGTCAAGTTCGGGCAGGTCTCAAAAAGTTGAGGCGAACTTCAATTCGATTGACGTTCGAATTGCAATCAACAATAATGGAGCACGAACCATAAAAGTTTTGCCGATTCCAAAGGACTTGCCAATTGTGGAAGACGCTTTGAATTCAATTTTCGCAGGATCCGTGCAACCGGGGCAATCCAAAGAATTCTATGTACTCGATCCCATGACGGCAACTTTTGTCAAAAACAAGGCAACTGCAAATGGCGTCTCGAAGGTTCAAATTGATAACATTGAAATGACTGCTCAAACAGTTTTGATTTCTGAACCGCGAATGTCAATGACGGTCTATCTTTCTTTGAATGGCGATTTTCTCCAAGCAACGGCGTTGGGGGGCATGCTTCTAAAGCCAATTTCGCAGGAAGAAGCCTTGAAACCTTCCGATGGCGGCACACCCGTAGATTTGGCCGAAGTGACCCGGATTCCGGTCGCAGGTATGACGGAAACCCCTTCAAAACTTCGCTCTGCAACCTATCGGTTCACCGGAGGCGATCTGTCACGAGTCCCCATTGATGACAGTCAATCCATCAAAAAAGAAGCGAACGGATGGCTAGTTACGATTCGCCCTGCAATTGGTGTTTCGAGGCCAGACTTCAGAACTATTGCTTCTCTTGCCAAGGCGCAGCCAGCTTGGATTCAGCCCGGACTCCACATTGCGAGCAACGATCCAACATTGAAAAAACGAGCTATCCAAATTCTAGGCAAAGAAACATCGCCGATTTTGGGAGCAAAACGTC
>JANNJE010000089.1:0-6302 GCA_031405735.1 Armatimonadota bacterium
GTTCAGGTTGAAAAGACTAATTCTAAGACACGTTTTGAAACTACAGGTACCTAAAACTCCTAATTGAACCTGTGTGTAAGATCTATTTTTTGTATCTCGCAAAGACGCAAAGTTCGCAAAGGAAAAACTAACACCGATTACACCGTTCTGAGACCACCCGGCTAAACCTGCTCTTTGCAAACTTTGCGCCTTTGCGAGACACTCCAGAAAAAATTCAGCTTTTCTGCAAACTAATTACAAGAATCCACAAAATTCTTAACGATCTGCAACCCGTTTTCCGTCAAAACTGATTCGGGATGAAATTGAACTCCCTCGATAGGAAGCGTCTTGTGCCGAACTCCCATGACGGCTCCATCATTTTCTGCCGTTGCTGTCACTTCAAATTCTTCTGAAAGCGAACTTAGGTCAATAACCAAAGAGTGGTAGCGGACAGCAGTAAACGGAAATGGCATTCCAGCGAACACTCCTTTGCCATCGTGGCGAATAAGCGAAGTTTTTCCATGCATCACGTCTTCGGCTCGAACAACGTCCGCCCCTGAAACAAACCCCATCGCCTGGCAGCCTAGGCATACTCCGAAAATGGGCATTGATGCAAAAAATTCTGAATGAAACGCATTTCCATTGCCCATTGCAACAGCCAGGATATTCAGGCAAACCCCCGCCGCAGACGGCGTGCTAGGGCCAGGCGACAGCATGATGCCATTTGGGTTCAGTTCGACGATCTGTTCGAGCGAAATCTGGTCGTTGCGACGAACGACAACTTCAGATCCCAGCTGCCCTATGTACTGCGCTAAGTTATAGGTGAAGCTGTCGTAGTTGTCAATGACAAGAATCATGAGTACATTTTACGCTGGAAACCGGCAGCTCAGAACGAAGTGAGAATCTAGACCCTTGTTGACATCTCCCATGTTCATATTATGCATTTTGGTTCAGACTGACTGAAAGTAGGAGCAAAAAAAGGTGAGCCTAATTGCAAAGCTGAACGAGTTGAAAGCAACTGGAAAGCCAATTGGTTTTTCGCCATGGCGAGACGCTGAAGCAGCATTATGGGGAACTATTACTCGAATCTCGGAACGGGAAATGACAATACAATTGATTTCGCCTTTAGGCAGTCAGGATGGCGAGGAAGTTTTTCGGATAAGTTCAATAAGTTATTTTCACGAAGATCCGACCTATTCCGAAAGACTCTTGCGGCTTAAGAACTTTCACCCAACAGAGCCTGACGAAAATACATTCACTCGATCTAGATCGTTGATCCGAAATGCGCTAGAGTCAGCCAGCAGTTCCGGCGAAGTACTTATAGTGCGCTTGCGAGGTGAGGAGAACACCAGAACGGTTCAAGTCGCGTGGTGCGACAAAACATGGGTTGAGCTGATTTGTTACGAAGACTTGATGAATATTCAAGAGCGAATGGTTTGGCGAATTTCAGCGGTTCTACGACTTCGCAACGGAACAGCTTCCGAAGAAGCTGACGAGTATTTGCTTGCAAGAGCCAAATCGTCCTTCCCTTGAGGGAAGGAATGAGGTTGGGTGGCGAATACTTCTCGTTGCAACTGAAAAACCACGAGTCATTTTCAAACAGACTTAGGAATCGGTTTGACGTTGCCATCCACCCCTAACCCCTCCTTCAAAGAAGGGGAATTTCGGCCCTTCAGTCCAATCAATTCATCCAGGAAACTAAAGCCACCGCATCGGATTTTGCGGCTTCCCGTTTACTCGCACCTCAAAGTGCAGATGCGGCCCAGTTGCAAGCCCAGTTGCTCCGACAGACGCTATCCGTTGCCCGCGTTTGACCCTTTGCCCTGAACTCACAGAGAACGAAGAACAATGGCCGTATAGCGTGCTAACCCCGCCGCCATGGTCTACCATCACCATTTTTCCGTATCCGTTGCCATAAGTCGCAGCGATCACAACACCGTCTGCGGCTGCCTTGATCGAGACACCGTATCCTCCCGCGAAATCTACGCCCGTGTGCATCCGGTTTCGCTTCAAGATCGGGTGGAACCTCATTCCATATCCGCTGTTAACTCCACCAGCGGTTGGCCGACCCATGCGGCCTGTAAATTTCGGCAAAGGTGCCTTGCCGCCCAAACTTCGGTAATAGGCCTGAATTCTGGCTTGAATCGAAGCCTCTTCCTGATCCAATTGGCGAACAAGGCGTTCAAGGTCGGCTTGCTTGTTTCGAAGTTGCCCTAATACTGTAGCTTTGTCGGTTCGAGTGTCTGTCAATCCAATTTTTTGCTGAGTTTGGCGTCCGCGCAGATCGGCGATTTCCCGGACAATCGAATCAACTCGCTTCTTTCTTACTGTTACTAACCTTTGGTTTTCGGTATGGCGCTCGAAAAGGTCTCTGTCGGCATGCGCGATCTCTTGGAGCAAAAATCCTCTTGAAGCGAATTCACCGATGGACTTAGAGGTTAAGAGCACATCCGCCATCGAAGATTCGCCATTGACATACATCCACCTCAAACGATTCTGCACCTGAACCTTCGTTGCGGCAACGCGAGTGGTCGCCTCGTCCAACGACTCTTTGACTTGTTTTTGGACGACGATTGTCTTTTCTAATCGGTTTGTCGTTGACTCTAACTGATTTCCAAGGTCAACGATCTTTGTGTCTAAGCTTTGAATGTCGCCTTTCACTACCCGAACTTGCTTGCGAGTCTCCGTCAGTTTTCTTGACAAGGTTGATCTCTTGTCCTTGACGGATTTCAGAGATCCCTTAAGTTTATTGAGATTCGGTTTTTGTTTTGAAGTTTGCCCACCAACGAATCCTCCGCAGATGAATACTCCAATAAGAACGGAAAGAACTCGCCTCAAATCGCACCGCCACGCAATCTTGCGGGATTGCGAATTGCCAAAATCGAGCAGATAAGGCCATAAGAAACTCCAAGAATGACGAGCGTAAATCCGACAGGCAGTACACCAAACGGCTGCATTTTGTGCATCGAGCTTAGGTTAGCCTGAACGTAGTTAGAGATTGTGGAATACGTCGCCCACAATAGGATAGTGCCAACAATTCCGCCAAGAATTCCCTGTGTCGCGCCCTCGATTAGGAACGGCATTCGAACGGTCCAATGCGATGCGCCGACGAGTTGCATGATCCGGATTTCGCGCCTTCGAGCATCAATTGTGAGCCGAATCGCATTGTAGATCAACACTCCTGCGGTCGCAAACAGAAGTCCGCCCAATATCAAGCCAAGCCATTGTACAAGCTTCATTAAGTCATTTAAGAAACGTTGAGTTGGATCGTGATACATGACTGCGTCAGCTTGAATTCCGGGTAGAGATTGGATTGCACCAACAATTTCTGGCGTTTTTTCGAGCTTTGTTACATTGATTTTTAGAGCGTCTGGGTACGGATTTTCGAGCCCTTCGGTAAGCTCAGGATTCTCCCTCCTAGTTTTTTTCCAGGCTTGTTCTTTGGGGATATGCACTACCATACCAACACCTGGAATCGCCCGGGCGGCTTCGGCGGCCTGATGAATTTTGTCCATTTTGGCGTCTTGCTGAAAGTACGCCTGGATTTCATATCTCCCGGATAGCTCTTGGGCATATTTTTGCAGCGACAAGTACAAATAGCCCAATCCGCCAATCAAATAGAGCGCGACTGCAACCGTAGTTATGGCTGCAAACGACATCAATAGATGCCTTCGCATTCCCTGAATCGCTTCCCCCATTACGAACTCGAGGCGGTCAAGCATTCAGCTCCTCCGGCGTATCAATTGGTCTCGCTGGCTCATTTACTACTTGTTCTTCATCAATTTCAGCAAACGCAAGTTGGGTATCTAAGAGCTTGGGCGCTAATCGCTCGTCGCTGACCACTTTTCCGCCTTCAAGCGTTACAATTCGCGAGACTTCACGCATTTGCTCAACGACCATCATGTCGTGTGTCGCTACCAAAATCGTCGCTCCTTCAGCGTTCAGCTGAAGAAGCAGGTACATGATTTCCATGCTGTGCGTTTGGTCTAAGTTCCCCGTGGGCTCATCGGCAAGCAGAAGTTTGGGCCGATGAATCAGCGCACGGGCAATTGCAACACGCTGCTGCTCTCCACCGCTTAGCTGGTGCGGGAAGGCGTCAACGCGTAGCCCCATTTTTACGTGGTCCAAGATTTCAGGAACCAGATTGCGAGCTTCTTTTCGGGTGTAGCCAACCGCTCGCATTGCATACGCGACGTTTTCCCACACTTTTTTTCGCGCCAAAAGAGCAAAATCTTGGGGCACGATTCCCATTTTTCGGCGCAATGCCGGGACGTGATAATCTGAAATACTTCCCAACTCTTGGCCGTCAAAAATAACCTTGCCAGACGACTCGCAAACGTCTCTTGTCAGAAGCTTGAGAAGAGTCGACTTTCCCGCGCCAGTCGAACCGAGAAGAAAGACAAATTCGCCCTTCCCAATGGAAAGTGACACGTTTTTGAGCGCAGTAACTTCTTCGTTGTAATGAACGGAGACGTTCGCAAACTCGATATAGGGGATCGGTTTAGTGCATTCCATTGCTTCGAACGGCTTCCCTAATGGCGTAGCGTACCCGCATCCGAGGGTTCATCTTCCCTCAATTCAATACGCCACAACACCATCAAATGTGGCAGGAATTCGGACAACTATGCCGAACCAACTTACATGCCCTCCGCAGATTCTCAAAGCAGGCCACGAAACTTGTCGTGGTTGCGGGGGTTCATTTTGGGCTATCTGTGTTGCCCAGTTGCGGCCTATTCGACCGTGAACCTGCCCCAATCAGCGATGTATTCGCTTTTGGCGATTCCGGTCGGAATTCTTATTTTTCTCGTAGCAATTCATGCCGTTTGGAAGCTGATCAGCAGGAGAACGTTCTTGACTCCGGCAGATTTCGCTGTGATTTACGGCATTGTTTCAATGGCTTCAGTCATCAGTGCCGAGTGGGTTCTTTATTCGTATGCGACTGTTCATCAGCTTCCGTTTTTGGCCGATGGAAACCCCACCGTTAAGGACATAATTCTTCCGAACCTTCCAGATTGGCTTGCAATTAAAGAGCTTGAGCCAGTTCGAAGCATGGTTGTCGGCGGCTTCGATTACGCATACGTTTTCGCAAAACTGCCGCTATTCCTTCCTCGTTGGCTAGCTTGGGCGGCACTGTTCTTGTCAGTCGCATTTGCTTGCATGTGCGTTAACAGCTTGATGCGCGGGCTTTGGATGGACAGAGAGAAATTAGCGTTTCCAATAGTTCAGCTTCCCTTGGCACTATCCAAACCAGCCGATCCGATCTGGAAAAGCAAGGCGCTTTGGATTTCGTTCGCCGTAATGATTTCGATTGACCTCTTGAATGGACTCAATTATTGGTACCCGAATGTTCCTAAGATTCCGGTGAAGCAGCTTATTGACCTGAGCCCTATGCTCCAAACTGCCCCTTGGAGTGCGATGGGAGAATTGCCAATTGGCATATATCCATTTTTGGCGGCCCTTGGTCTGCTAATGCCTTCAGATCTGCTGTTCAGCGCGATTCTTTTCTTCTTGATACGCAAAGTCACGCAAATAGGAATCGCATCTTTTGGCGTTCCTCAAAGTACTTTTTCGGGCACCTACTTTTCGCCTGGACCGCCATTTTGGGAACAGCAAGCTTGGGGAGCAGTAATTGCCATGCTAGTCGCGGCAATCTATTTCAGTCGAGGCTATCTGAAGGAAGCATGGATTGATATTCGGAAAGGAAACAAGGCTTCGGACGGTGGGCCGTCGCATCGAGCCGCTTTCTTTGGCTTGCTACTTTGTGCCGGAACATTCTTATGGTTTGGCATGGCGGGCGGAATGTCTGTTTGGCTCATCCTTGCGTTCTTCGTCGCATTTCTAGGTTTCAGCATCGTGCTCACTAGAATGCGCGCTCAACTTGGCCCGCCAACTCATGAATTTGCCTATTTCGGCCCAACAGGACTGCTTGGCCAGTTTGGAGCATTGCAGGGCATGGGCGACAAACAAATGGTCTGGATGACCCAAGTTATGCTTTTCATGAACCGGATTTCACGAACCCACCCAATGCCAACCCACTTAGAAGCGCTCAAATTGGGTTCGGAAACTGGCGTGAATATGAAACGCCTTTCTTATGGATTAGCGGGAGCCGCGGTCATCGGAATCCTCTTTGCATACTTCTTCTCGGTCACTCGATCCTATCGATTAGGGTCGCCGATTGGGGGCACGGATGGAATTGGCTTACTGCAGGGCATGCTTGCCAAAAAGCCGGAATTCAGCGCAGTCGGCGTCGGTATGATAGGGGCAGGGTTTGGGGTTTCCGCGCTTCTCGATTTCCTGAGAGTGCGAATTTCCGGTTTTCCATT
>JANNJE010000090.1:0-3250 GCA_031405735.1 Armatimonadota bacterium
TCGATGTCTCCGCCGCCGGCGCCTATGACCTCATCTTCATGGACTGCCAGATGCCCATCATGGATGGGTTCACCGCAACAGCCCGCATTCGCTCCCGAGTTCGATCTGGTCAATTTCGCGTAGCCTCTCAGGATGGATTCAGTTTCGTGCAGAGCCCTATCGTTATTAGCGTCGGGGCCACATTCGCTGGGCAGAAAGGTCCAGATTCCTATGTGCGGGTGTACTATCCGCATGTTGAGTCCGAAGACAACATAAAGCGGGAGGTGTTACGCACGCATGTAGTCAAGGTGACAGGCGATCAAGCGTCTTTGGTCAAAGGTTGCTCCCAAACACTTTCAGCGTTGTCTTCGGGCGGGTCCATTTTAGGCGCCGTGGCCGTAGAGACAGATCGCTTAGACCTACCACCTAGCAATCCGACAAATGTATCCCTATTGTATTGGACGGAGTCATCGCGAACGGACCAGTCCGGTAAGAACAGTGATAACTGGGGGATTCTCACCGTCCGGGGGCGGATCGTCCGAGACCTGGCAACTTGGTCAGAACCGTTCACACTCTCACTAGAACCAAACGGAAGGAAAAGGGGTTGGTCTGGCTTCGCGCTCACCGGGCACTACAACAAGGGTGCGTTCTTCCTTGATCCTAGGCCCGGTGCTCGAAAGCTCCGGTTCCTCGCGCAGTGGCTAGAGACACCCTTCGTTGCTGGGGCTGTGAGCCGCCATGATCTCCATACCAACATTGTTTCCGTAGCGCCATAAGACTCTTTGAGTTTTGAACACAATGTGCTTACTCCGCAACTGCTGGGGAAAACTTTCAGTCTTCAAAAAATCGTGCCAAGGTAAAGCGATTCGTTCTCCTCTGGAATTTCATCCAAACTTGGATAGCTTGTCCGTGCTCATTTACCAATCTTACACAGTTCACGTAAAGCACGGACAAGTGGTCATTCCCACTTATCCCGGGCACTTGCGGGAGCGTACCTATCGGGGATTGTAGCCTGGGCGGTCCGCCCAATATCTAACCGGAAATGACCGGAGACGGTCATGCCACACTTGGCCGGGACGCCCAAGCCACACTAGGCCACAGCTTCTTTGACTAACTTCTCAAATGAAGCGAAGTCGTGGATTGCCAGTTCGCTCAAAACCTTTCTATTGACCTGAATGCCCTTTTTGTTCATTCCGTCAATAAGATGGCTGTACTTGACGCCAACCTGGCGACAGCCGGCGTTGATTCTTGCAATCCATAGCTGTCGAAAATCGCGCTTTTTCTGTCTTCGGTCTCGGAAGGCGTATTGCCCCGACTTCATTACCTGTTCTTGAGCGCGTTTGAAAACGTTTTTCTTGCGACCCCAGTAGCCTGAGGCGCGATCAATCATTTTCTTGTGACGTTTGTGGCGCATCATGCCACGTTTTACTCTTGCCATTATTTTCCTCTTTTGATACCGGTTCCCTGCCTTTCTGGCGGTAGCGGTAAGGTCGTTCCACTTTCGTGGAGATTACATGACGAGAAGGCGACGAATTCGCTTCTTTTCGCCTTTAAACAGTACCGGCTCTTCTTCAAGCCTCCGCTTTTGACCGCCAGATTTATGCAAAAACTGGTGGTTATTGTGCGTCCGGCGTCGGGTTATCTTTCCCGTTCCCGTTATCTTGAATCTCTTCGACGCTGTCTTGTTTGTTTTCAGTTTCGGCACTTTTCTTTGGACTTCCTGTTGGTTTTGGAGGCTTTGGAGTCATTACCATGATCATCAGCTTGCCATCAAGGCTAGGCGGACGATCTATCACGCCAAGATCGGAAAGATGTTCTGCCATCCGAACGAGCTTTGCGCGTCCAATTTCTGGGTGGGTTACTTCCCTTGCCCGAAACTGACAGGTAATTTTGACCTTGTGGCCCTCTTCCAAGAATCGGCGAGAGTTTTTCAGCAAGAACTGAATATCGTGCTCAGCGATTCGCGGACTGATCTTTATACCCTTTACTTCCTGCTGTTTGCGCTTCCCTTCCTTTTCCTTCTTACGCAATTCGTACTTAAAGTGGCCAAAATCAATAATCTTCGCAACTGGCGGGTTTGCTGCAGGGGCAACTAAGACCAGGTCAAGTCCTTGCTCCTTTGCTCTGTCGAGTGCCTGACGGCTTTGCATTATGCCAAGCTGGCTGCCATCGGCATCTATTACTCGAATATCGCGAATTCTTAAAATACGTTCGTTCGCCAGCGGACCTGTGTCCCTGGGCATCTCTCTTCGATAGCCTCTTATCGTTTCACCTCAAATTGCGTTTCTTTATTCATACAGTTGTGATTATAGCTCACGTTGGTTAGACGTACATTTTTTGCCTTACAGTTGTATTTTGGGCATTTTTGCTGAAATCGGTATGGGGGAGGGGGTCATTAGGTCATGGGGTCGTTGGGTGATTGGGGTTTGGAGGTTGCAAATTGGGTATAGGGTTTAGGGTCTGGGGCGCAGGGTCACGATTCAGAATTGCTGTTGTTCAGTTGTGCAGTTGTTGTAAAGTCAAGCTTCATACCCCATACCCTGAACCCTGAACCCCAGACCCCATACCTTGAACCCTACACCCAATGACCCAATAACCTCCCCCAAAGGTATCCTCATTCCTCAACGGAGAAGTCAAATTTGAGTTACGAAAATTGGAAGTCTGCAAACAAAGTGTGCGTTATCGGTGCGGGGACGATGGGTGCCGGGATCGCCGCTCACCTTGCGAACATCGGTTTTGACGTAACGCTTCTCGATTTGACCAAAGAATCGGTTCAAACTGCGTTTGACCGGGCAAAAGCTGTCAAGCCTTCTCACTTCTATGTTCCAGAAACTGCAAACAAAATCCGCCTAGGAAGCATTGCTGAAAACCTCGATTGGGTAAGCGAAGCTGATTGGGTTTGCGAAGCGATTGTAGAAAAGCTGGATTTGAAAAAGGAACTCTTTTCAAAAATCGAGCCACTTCTTTCTGAATCGGCAATGATCTCCACAAATACGAGCGGCTTACAGATTTCGCTGCTTTCTGTAGGTCGTTCAGAGTCGTTCCAAAAGAGATTCCTCGGCACTCACTTCTTTAACCCGCCGCGCTACTTAAAGTTGCTCGAACTGATTCCCACAAACGTCACCGATCCAAAAGCTGTTACCGCATTTGCTTCATTTTTAGAAGAAAGATGTGCTCGCAGGGTTGTCATTGCCAAAGATACGCCAGGATTCATTGCCAATCGGTTTGGAATGTGGTCCATGTTTCATGCCGTCCATGTCGCAGAAAAGCT
>JANNJE010000091.1:0-4742 GCA_031405735.1 Armatimonadota bacterium
GTCATTGAGTTCAACATTAAGCGACTTTGCATATTTTTGCAAGTACGCGGACATATTTGGACAGCGCCGATGATCAATATTTGAATCCAATGAAGAGATTCGCGGATAGCGACCAGGAAACTTTTTTGCATCTTCATGAATCGCTCTTTGCAAGTCCAAACCAACCACTCGCAACGCTCGAATGACTACATCCGTGCACACCCCCTTTTTAAATGGGATATCGCCATTCGGATAGGGAATTCTCACATAACCCGGGCTGTAGCTTGTCGTGACTCCTATTTGCCCAATTGCGGCATTGACAAAGCGGTCAGCGTCCGTTTTAGGCAGCTGGACTAGTCGTGGGCTCGAAACTTGATTCGAGGGTTTGGACGATACTGCCCAAAATGAACCGATCGCTGCTAATAGAATGGCAGCAAACAAACCAATCGCCCGCCGATGCATAGCTAGAACAACGCCAAGAGAGAAACTTTGATTCCTGCTTGAGAATTATTTTTGCTTTGAACGTGAATCTAAGAATCGCCGAATCTGGTCCGGCGATAGAATCACGACATTCGGATGTGTATTTTCCAAGAATTCTTCTAATGTTGTGCCTTGAAGTTCACCCGTTTCAGAAAACTCGTCAAAAATTGCTCGAAGCACCGTTGCCTTCGACGGCTCTTCCGAGAACGCTTCCATCCAAAGTCCTGGCATAGCCTCATGGCTCTTGTAAGCAACAGCCGCAACTGAGAAATGGCCAGAATCCGCTTCAGAATCTGAACCTAGCCATTCGCCGTGGATGACCTCAAATCCTGCCTTTGTAAGATCATCAGCTACATTCTCGACTTTACCGCTCGAAGTGCTGGAAACAATGTGGGAGCCGCCTTTGTTCGTTGCTGTGATACGACTGCCCAACCGGTCAGCTGAAACAGCAACAATGGGGTCTTTCAAGACGCGCCGCGCCGATTCGACAAATTGCTCGAACTCAACACGAAGAACCATAATCGTGAGTTTGGCAGAAATTTTTGGGAAAGCGCGGGCTTGACCGCGCTTTCAATACCAATTTCGTGAGAAGTTAGAATTCACACGAAATCAATGAGTCACAAAAGCGCGGTCAAGCCCGCGCACTCCCAAAAGCAGATTTGGGCTAAAAACAAGCGACTCACAGCTTCAATTTGAGGTTCATTTATGTCCGATGCGATCGAAACCCTTCTTGCCGAAAACAGAAAATTTCCGCCTTCAAACGACTTTGTTGCCAAAGCAAACATAAATGACCCAGGAATCTATGCCGATGCGCTTAAGGATAGCGTCAAGTTTTGGGAAAATTGGGCCAGAAAACTAGACTGGTTTGAACCTTGGCATACAGCACTCGAATGGAAACTGCCAGATGCGAAATGGTTTCTCGGCGGCAGGCTAAACGCATGTTACAACTGCGTTGATCGGCACTTGGCTTCAAACGGCAACAAAACGGCAATTGTTTGGGAAGGGGAACCTGGTGAAACCCTCCGTATTTGTTACAACGAGCTATATGAACATGTAAGCAAAGCGGCCAATGCACTCAAATCTCTTGGAGTGAGCAAAGGAGATCGAGTTTGCATCTATATGCCCATGGTTCCGGAGCTTGCTTATGCAATGTTGGCTTGCGCCCGAATCGGTGCAGTGCACACGGTAGTGTTTGGCGGATTTTCGGCTGAATCTTTAGCTGAACGGATAAATGATTGCGCATGCAAAGCGATTATCACTGCGGATGGAGGGTACCGGCGAGGAAATATCATCCCTCTTCAAAAGATTACTGAAGACGCAGTCGCCTTAGGTTGTCCGACTGTCGAGAATGTCCTGATTTTGGGAAGGATAAATGCTGCGATTCAGATGCAGACTGAAGTTGTTTCCGAATTCGTCAATCCAAAATCCAAAATCCAAAATCCAAAATGGGTTTCCTGGAATGTACTGGTCTCCCAGCAGTCTGCAAATTGCCCATGCGAACCGATGGACAGCGAGGACCTTCTCTATATCCTTTATACGTCAGGGTCAACAGGCAATCCTAAAGGAATTGTGCATACCACAGGCGGTTACATGACGGGCGTTTATGCCACATTTCAATGGGTTTTCGACATTAAGGATGATGACATTTTCTGGTGTACTGCGGATTGCGGATGGGTAACCGGGCATAGCTATGTCGTCTATGGACCGCTCGCAAATGCGGCGACTGTTGTGATGTACGAGGGTGCACCCGATACTCCCGACAAAGATCGCTTTTGGCGGATCATCGAAAAGCACAAGGTTTCGATTCTCTACACGGCTCCGACCGCCATTCGGACATTTATGAAATGGGGAGATGAGTATCCCAATCGTTGCGATTTGAGTTCACTGAGGCTCTTAGGTTCAGTAGGCGAACCCATCAATCCAGAAGCCTGGATGTGGTACCACGAAATCATCGGAAAGGAAAAGTGCCCCGTCGTTGACACCTGGTGGCAAACCGAAACGGGGGCGATCATGATCACTCCGCTTCCGGGAATTACGGCCACTAAGCCAGGTTCGGCAACGCAAGCATTCCCTGGAATCAAGGCGATTGTTGTGGATGAGAACGGCAACGACGTGACCCCGATTCATGGCGCTTTGGGCTATTACGGTTGTTCAAATGGCACAGATGCTCCCGAATCCGGAAAGGCGCAAGGCGGGATTCTTGCAATAACCGATCCCTGGCCAAGCATGACCCGTGGAATCTACGGCGACCCAGATCGGTTCACGAAAGTGTATTGGAGCAAGTTTCCTGGCTTATATTTTCCGGGCGACGGCACAAAGGTGGATGAAGATGGCTATTTCTGGCTTCTCGGGCGGGTTGACGACATCATGCTGGTCGCTGGCCACAACATCTCTACCATGGAAGTCGAAAGCGCTCTTGTAGATCATCACGCTGTGGCTGAAGCGGCTGTGATCGGGCGATCCGACGAAAGAAAAGGACAAGCGATTGCTGCGTTTGTGATCATTCGATCGCATGTTTCCATTGGAGATGGGTTGATTTCGGAACTCAAAGCACATGTGACAAAGAAAATTGGCGTTGTTGCCCGCCCAGACGACATTTTCCTTTGCGCAGAGTTGCCCAAAACCCGGTCCGGAAAGATTATGCGGCGGCTTTTAAAAGACGTCGCCGAAGGACGAGCTCTGGGCGACACTACAACATTGGCCGATCCAACAGTCGTTGCATCACTTAAAGATCAGTACGAGGCGTCGGAGGGGTAGATTGCTGAGGATGCGGGAATGCGGATGATGCGCACCCCTACAAACCTGCATCTCCGCATAATCGACCTACACAGCTTTCTTCACCTTCGGCTTAGCTTTCGCTTTAGCGGGTGCCTTCTTTACAGCCGGCTTTTTCGCAGTTGTTTTAACGGCTGGTTTTTTTGCAGCTTTTGGATTGCTTGCAGCACCTTCAGCGGGTTTGGCGGTAGTTTTGGCTGGCTCAGCCTTAGCCTCAGCTTTAGCAGACTTTTGATCAACTTCATCTTCTTTTAACCATTTGCCAAATTTCTCGAATTCTTCGCCGAGCTTTTTTGCCAAAGGCTTTGCCTGTTTGACAATGACAGGGACTGCTACAGCCGCCATTGCAATTGCAGCTACTCGAGTTAACAAAAACAATCCTCGAATTGGAATGTGTACCATACCTATCGCTACGCCTCAAATTCTTTGTAGGTTGCAAAATCGGCTTTTGAACAGTGCATGAGATACTAGCCAAATCCATTTTGGGAATGTTGAAAAATGCCTATATCAGATTCTGGCCCCAATCCTCGGGGCAGATTCAGAACGCCGTATGAACCTGGCTAGCTCAGCTAGTATGGGTTACCTGCCCCATTTCAATCTCGTCCGGGACTGACGAGCCACATAAAAAGGACATTGTCAAATCGAAACTAGCTAAACAGCGATTCGGCAAATTCATCGGGCTTGAAATCCTTGAGATTCTCTGTTTTTTCTCCAGTTCCAATCAGCTTGATCGGCACTTTAAACCTATCGTAAACTCCAATCAGGGCACCACCGCGAGAGGTCCCATCAATCTTTGTAAGCACGAGACCGGTAACCCCAGTATGCTTTATGAACTCTTCCGCTTGACGAATTGCGTTTTGGCCCGTATTGGCATCAAGCACTAACAATATCTCGTCTGCGGGCCGCCCCAATGCCTTATCAGTGACTTTACTGATCTTTACAAGCTCTTCCATCAACGAGCCCTTGCTATGCTGCCTGCCAGCGGTATCGCAGAGCACAAAATCTATATTTCGAGCCTTGGCAGCCGTTATTGCATCAAAGACCACTGCCGCCGAATCGCCGCCGGGCTGGTTCTTCACTAATTCTGCCCCGGTTCGATCTGCCCATATTGTTAACTGCTCGATTGCTGCTGCGCGAAAAGTGTCACCTGCCGCCATCATGACCGAGAATCCTTTCCGCCGAAGCATAGCGGCGACTTTGGCGATCGTTGTGGTCTTTCCAACGCCGTTGACTCCAACAAACAGGTAAACGGTTGGGGACTCATCAGCCACAATCAAACCGCGCTCCTCCTGTCTAAAACGGTCGGCGATCGCTTTCTGAAGCCTCGACTTGATCCCAGAGGCTTCTGTAATCTTTTCTTCTCTAATAGCGATTTTGAGTTCAGCCAGTATAGAATGAGCAGTCTGCACATGCGTGTCAGCTTGGACTAATGCTTCTTCTAACTCCTCATAAAGCTGCTCGTCAATCACACCTCGCCCCAAAAGGCGGTCAACTCGCTGCATAAAAGA
>JANNJE010000092.1:0-1325 GCA_031405735.1 Armatimonadota bacterium
TTTTGAGAAAACCTGGACTAATATCGTGGATTCCTGGAAAGTCTCCATGGATGTTTTTAGAGAGTCCAGTCAACCACGCAATGCTTCCATGGAGGACGGAGTGCTTCCAGGCTTGACTGGACCCAATCCAGGACTTCCTGGACCGATTCCAGAATGGCTGGACTGATTGGATGGTCGCCTGGACTGGTTCCAGGATTTACTGGCATGCTTCCAGGAGGAGCCCCGCGGCTCCATGGATGTTTTTGAGGTTTCCAGCAATGTTTTTTGGCGTTGGATGGTGGACTGGATTGGTTTCAGGAATTACTGGGAAGGGTTCAGGGTTGACTGGCAAGGCTGGAGAGTTGACTGGGAAGAGTCCAGGGGAGTTCCTTAAAACCATATGGCGCCATGAATGGACATCAGGGTTGATTGGGATGAGTCATTGGCTTGTTTTGATCAGCTATAATTGTACGGGCAAACCGCCCGGAATTTCCCATTCAACGACGAACGAGAAACCCATGTCCACAGATACCGCCGCAAAATCATTGAACAAACTTGACCTTCTCCGATTGATGCTAGAAAGCCGCGAAGGCGATAGGCGAGAAGGCATACTGCTTCGCCAATCGAAGGGCTGGTTCCAAGTAAGCGGAATGGGGCACGAAGCCCTCGCCGCCTTAGCTTATTGCTTACGGCCCAGCGACTACATTTTTCCGTACTATCGCGCGAGAGCTTTGATGCTGGCGCGCGGTATGACCACCGACGAACTAGCTTTGGCCTATTTTGCGAAGCGTGATTCAACTTCGGGCGGGCGTCAGATGCCCGGCCACTACAGCTCGCGAAAGCTGAACGTTTTCAGCGTGCCCACTCCAACTGGCGCCAACCTGATTCCTGCCGCTGGAACAGCATGGGCAATGCAACTCAGCAACGATGATTCGGTTTGTATCGCAAGCATTGGCGATGCTGCAAGCCGCCAAGGCGAATTTTTTGAAGCCATTGCTTTTGCGATTCAAGAAAAGCTTCCCGTGATTTTCATTGTCGAAGACAACAAGTACGGAATTTCGACTGCAACCGAGAAATACAACCCGTTCAGACTTGGTGTCTTTAGCCAAGACATCGTCACCAATGTTGATGCCCGCTACCCCGAAAAAGTGTATGCCGCAGGACTCGCGGCTGTAGCGAAAGCGCGAAAAGGCGACGGTCCAACGATTCTTTGGTGCGATCTTGACCGTTTGAGCAGCCACACAAGCTCTGATGACCACCGCGTTTATCGCCCGCAAGAAGAAATTGACGAAATGACTGGCCGCGATCCGATCCTGCTTCTAAGGGAGGAACTGATTGCCGCGGGG
>JANNJE010000093.1:0-1298 GCA_031405735.1 Armatimonadota bacterium
AAGGTGATGGGCCTATTCATGAACTGCGATAAGATGGTCGGGGGCCAGTTCGAGAAGGGGCTGGCGAGCTTGAAGGCGATCGTCGAGGCACCGGCGAATTCCTGACGCGCAGCCCGCCCGTGAGTTCTATGTTGACGGCAAGAGGGTTGGTATCCACGGCACTTCGTATGGCGGCTACTCATCTCTCATGTGCCTTCTGCGGTATCCGGACGTGTTTCAGGCATCTGTTTCGTCCAGTTCGGTCACCGATTGGCGACATTACGACACAATCTATACTGAACGATATATGTGGATACCACAAGAGAACAAAGAGGGCTACGAAGCTGGGTCAGCGATGACTTATGCCAAGAATTTGACAGGCGATTTGATGCTCTATTACGGAACGATTGACGATAATGTTCATCCCGCCAACACGATGCAGCTAATCAAGGCATTGCAAAGGGAACGAAAGAGCTTTGATGTCCAGGTGACACCAGATGCAGGTCATAGCGGTGTGAATCATCAGAGAATGTTGGAGTTTTTTATCGAAAAGTTGATCATGAGAAACTGACACAAAAAGTGATTTTCCAAAAAATAGTAGTTTTCCCCTACACATTTTGCCGATTTGTGTGTAAGATATTGATATGCATGATTGGATGCTACGCACCCTGAACAAGGGACCCAAAGTTGTAGAGCGATTGCTCCGCGTTTTCCCCACCGACCGACTAGATGACCGAATTGACAAGGACCGCTTTACCGCACGTGAAGTGGTTGCACACCTTGCCGATTACGAGCAGGTTGTTCTGGATCGCATTCGTGTTGCGAACCTAAAACCGGGGCACAATGTCCCTGTTTATGATCCTGACGTGCAATGCCGGGAACACCATTTCTTCGACAAAGAAATCTTTCATGAGGCTGAAGTCTTCGAGTCTCGACGTGAGATGACGCACGAGTACCTAATGGATTTAAAGGAAGAGGACTGGGCGAAGTCGTTTGTT
Source organism: Armatimonadota bacterium (assembly GCA_031405735.1). Taxonomy (GTDB): domain Bacteria; phylum Armatimonadota; class Fimbriimonadia; order Fimbriimonadales; family Fimbriimonadaceae; genus JANNJE01. The sequence continues at coordinate 978 of JANNJE010000093.1, forward strand.
AAAGCAGATGGGCAGACTGTCACGATTCATGAATATGTTGGGATGATCTTGGAGCATGACATGGAGCACATCGAGCAGCTTTCGGTATTTTTGGCAACCGAAGTCGCTACGATTTTGTAGGACAGGATTCATCCTGTCAAAAACGTGTCAAAATCCGGAATGACAGGATATTTCCTGTCCTTCGAAAAGAGGGCGGTTAGCTCAGTGGTAGAGCATTACAATGACACTGTAGGGGTCGTAGGTTCAAGTCCTATACCGCCCACCAATTTTTCGTGTCCATTCCGGACACTTCGGTTGTTCATGATCGGACCACCGAATTGG
>JANNJE010000094.1:0-9655 GCA_031405735.1 Armatimonadota bacterium
CCTGAAGTAAAGGAGTTCTTGGTAGATTCTAAACTCTTGAAAAGAAAGATAAGTGTTGTCTTTTCAGTATTCTTCTCGGGCAACAGATCTACCTTTGGGGCCAGCGACTTTGCCAACGTCCATTCTTGAGGGTCTGCGCTCTTGAACGGGTTTTCAATTTGAGCTGAAGCAAAACCATTAGTAGCGACAAGCACAAACCAAATTGTCAAAAGCTTATAGGCAAAAGGTTTCGATTCAAAAAAAAGCATTGAAGCCCTGAACGGTGACTTCAGTTCTGAGGCAATTCTCGCAAACATAGAATTCATTATAGGTTAACTCTCTTGAATTGCAATACCATTCGCTGCAACATTAGCTAAACAACGTGACTGGGTAATCTCGACACATGAAACTTGCTCTAGCCTTTCTCTTTGCTCTCTCGCTTGGTACCCAGGTAACTTTCGCTCAGGGTACGGCAACCTCGCCCGCCCAAGCCGAACACCCAAAATTTGACCCAACTCGTGATCCGGCAAAAGACATTGCCGACGCTGTCAAGACCGCCCAGAAGAAGAATAAGCGAATCCTGCTAGATGTCGGTGGAGAGTGGTGTGGATGGTGCCATAAGCTTGACAAGTTCTTTATTGAAAACCTGGAAGCCGCAAAGATTTTGAAAGACAAGTACATCGTCGTAAAAGTCAATTTCAGCCAAGAAAACAAGAACGAGGCACTACTTTCCAAGTATCCGAAGATCAACGGCTATCCACACCTTTTCGTGCTAGACAAGAACGGCAAATTGCTGCATTCGCTAGACACGGGGCTGCTCGAAACGGGCGACCACCACGACCCTGCAAAAGTCATTCCGTTTTTGCAGAAATGGGCGGGATAATTTTGGCGGGCTCGGGCTTGACCGCGCTCTTCAATTGGATTGGAATCTCCATAAAGTACAGCTTGTTCCTGATCTGTTTGAAAGGCGGGGACCACTATTTGAACCACTTTTCGAGAAAAGCTGAGATTCCATACCAAGTGAAGAAAACAACTCCAAAGACGAAGAGAGCACATCCTACCAAAACGAACCTGTCTCTCTTGGTAGTACTGCTTTTCCGTGTCTGGTAGGTTGCCGCTTCATCTGCATCATCCAACAAGTAGATTGGTATTTGGATGTTTCTCTTTCGACAAATCGCAATCAACTCTTCTATCTTTTCGCGAGCAAATGGCGAATCGAAATACTTTGGCTTGCATCGTAACTTGATTCGCTTAAAGACAATGGTGGGATCGTCGTTACACGACTTTAAGAACGCCCTGATTGCAATTGCCTGGTCATCAGTTTCTGGCTCGTCTAGGAACCAAAAACGTCCGGCTTCAATCGGATAACCAAGTTGCCAGTAGATCCCACCGAGTTTCGTACGAAGGGAGAGGTCGTCTGGATAGGCGTGGATCAGACCATGCATTCTGTCGCGGGCTACGCCGAGGCGGCCATCTGAAAGGTCAAAGTCGACTTGCTTGAGCGTTCCTTCTTTGGCCAAGGCCTATTCCACCCTTTCCCGATACTGAACCGCTTCGCTCAGATGCACTTTTGCGACTTCGTCATGCCCAGCCATATCGGCGATCGTCCTGCCGACCTTCAATATCCGGTCAAAGACCCTTGCCGAAATGTTCATTCGGTTCATCACCAACCGCATGAACTCCTTGCATTCGTCAGTCAGCGGAATCAGCTCTCGAATCTCTCTTGGGCTCATTTTTGAATTCAATTTGCCATGGCCGAGCCGAACATATTGCGCTTCGCGAGTTTTGCCAACTCTCTGGCGAATCGTATCGCTCGATTCCCCATCCGCCGCCGCCAAAAGTTCCTCCGGCTTTAATCGCGGGACTTCAATATGAAGGTCAATTCGGTCCAATAGAGGGCCGCTGATCTTGCCAGCGTATCGTGAGCAAAGGGTTGGATTACTGATGCAATTCTGCTCCGGCAAGCCTTTGAAACCGCATGGGCAAGGGTTCATCGCGCCCACGAGCATGAATTCAGCCGGAAAGCACATGGAAGAATGAACCCGAGAAACCGTGACCACATTGTCTTCAAGCGGCTGACGCAACGCCTCCAAAACGGAGCGGTCAAATTCCGGCATTTCATCAAAGAAAAGAACGCCTTTATGCGCCAAACTCACTTCGCCGGGCTTGGGGACTTTGCCACCGCCAACAACTGCAGCGTGACTTGCCGAATGGTGCGGCGGGCGGAATGGCCGCTCCCAAATCAATCCTTGCCGATTCCCCATCTGCCCTGAACTTGAGTAGATTCGCGTGACCTCGATGCTCTCTTGCAATGTGAGTTGCGGCAAGATCGTGGGAAGCCTCCGGGCCAGCATGGTCTTGCCTGATCCTGGGGGCCCTACCATAAGAATGTTGTGTCCGCCTCCAGCCGAGATTTCAAGTGCGCGAACGGCATGGCGCTGGCCTTTCACATCGGAATAATCGAATTCGTAATGCGGGAGCATGGAAGCTTCATCGAGTGATAATTTGACCGGCTGAATGCTTGGATCGCCGTTTAAAAGGTGAACCACATCCAGAAGCGAATCCATTCCGTAAACTTCAATGTCCGGGGCGACGGCGGCTTCGGAAGCGTTGGCTTTTGGAAGAATGAGCCGCTTGAAACCCATTTCTGCAGCCATCAGCGCAACGCTGACCGCGCCATTGATGGGTCTTAGGTTTCCATCCAACCCAAGCTCGCCTAAAAGCAGAGTGTTTTCCAGTTCGCTAGCGACCACTTGGCCAGTAGCGGCAAGCACCGAAACCGCAATAGGGAGATCGAGAAACGGCCCCTCCTTTCGAACGTCGCCGGGCGCCAAATTGCAGATGAACATCATGCATGGCAGGTTGAAATCGCAATTCTGAATGGCGCTGCGTACGCGGACGTTGGATTCGTTCACCGCTTGGTCGGGCAGGCCGACAATGATGAATTTCGGCTCTGAAGCGCCCTTGACGTCTAGCTCGACCACGACGGGCACAGCCTCAATTCCAGATAGGGTGGCTGCATGCGCCTTGGCGACCATTTTATTGAAATTCGGGGTGGGAGGCGGGATCTCCTGCTGGAGAATAGATTCCCCCTCCTTTTTCGACGAAGGCCTTCTCCGCCAAGGGGAAGTGCAATCGGGAAGCAAAGAGGAGGAGTTTGGGGGGCATAGCGGTTCATTCGAGCTGTTTCTGCCATGTTTTCAGGTGCACCATGACCAAAAGACTCCCGGAAATCTCACGCAAAGGTTCGCAACGCTATTTCTGCGTGCCTCCGCGACCTCTGCGTGAAATCAAACTGCAATCGTACGGAACACTTTCGACTGGGGACAAAGTCAACTAACCTAAATGACTGTGGGAGCAAGAGGATTGAGTTCCGAAATTGTTTGAACGAACATTCTGCCTGCGCCTACAACACTCTTCATATTGAGATAGTGAAACGCTGGCGCATAGTCATATTGATCGGAGTCCTTCTCGCAATCGGGTTAGTTTGCTGGTCCGCCTTTTCAAGGCAATCCGCTTCGACATTTGAACTCTCGCTGTTGAAAGGAGTTCCAATTCACGAATTTCGTCCGGTGAAGCTTCACAAAACCGGCGGATTATCGTTTAGTCAGACTATTTACTATCTTGAGATGGACTTTACTAAAGCAGCAGCATTGATTGATAAAGAAATTCCTACGTGGAACAGTATAACTTCAAAGCACCCTTTGAGCCAAGCGTGGCTTCAAAAACCGGGGCCCTTTCAAAGCCATGGCTATCAGGTTCACATTCGGCGAAACAGAGTTGATCCGCACTCGATGGTGGTTTATGGAAGTGCAGAAGACTCCAAATGGTGGGTAACGATTTGGGGGACTGGCGACACACCAGAGCCAAATATTCTTAGGGGACTGTGGCGGACAACAACTGGGAACAAGCGTCCATAACTTGATTCCTTGTAGGTTTAACCTCGCTTGTGCGCGGGGACCAAATTACAACGAGCCCAGAATATGTCGAATTCGATCAGCCAAGAGTTAAAAAGAGTGCGGCCACCTGAACGTAACTAGGGAAGTTGGTGGCCGCGTGGTTTCGAACAGTAAATTCAACGATTGTTTATTGCTTGGCGGGGAAAGCGGTCCGGCCGAGGGGAATAGCTTCACTCGCCGGACCTACTCAACATTCCCTTTCTTTTCAAATTACAGCCGCAAATCTTCACAATGCAAATCTGTAATCTTAACTACCTTTGAGAGGTTTAAATCATTGTTCGTCAATTGTAGGGCGCAGGTAAAGTCCGTTCTTATGTGTCCCATTGTCGGTGTCCATAAAAGTACGGACAAGCGAATAGGACTTCGGGATCGCCGATCCATTCACAAGGGTATCAGATTCGGCGTCAATACCGAACAAAGCGAATCCAATCGTAAACTGCCTTGCAGCCTGAATTCGGTCCTCTCACAATCAGCCGAAGCCTCAATCTGTATATGGCAGGATCTAGCGAATCGCCCAGATTAGCAACGATTGTTCCAGGAGATGTGATCGTTGTGGATCGCACGCCCTTGACCGCCTTGCCGCTCGAATCCAAAACTTCGATATCAAGGTGTGCATAGCCAACTAGTCGCGGAACCGAGGCTTGCAGAACCGGAAACTTTGCAATGTCAACCCGAACATGTCTTGTGATTCCGCTCCACTGATATTCATAGGGCCAGCCATTTGGCACCTGCTTGAGTTCAAGCTCGAGAAGTCCATGCTTTCGCTTTGAAATCGCGGGCTTGTTCTCAATGGCTAAGTGGCTCCAACGCAATTTTCCTCCAAATTCATCGTGCCAGCCGATTTGCGATTTTTCGAGAGACAGCGGTTCCTTCTTCCCAAAATCGCAAGGAAACTGACTCGAAATGCAAATGGCTGCTAAGGTTGCGATCATGTGATTGTTGAGACGCTTTGCGGCACTCGTAGGTTCAAACTGCTGCCTGGCCGCATGCCTTTCAGAAATGCGGGATGAGGATTGGTAACATGATCCGACTGAGCTGAGGCAGAGGAGTCAATTTCGAAATCGGATTGACAAGGAGCAAAAAATGAATCGAATTTGCTCAGCCAAACGTAAAAAAAAGTGCGGCCACCGGAACGTAACTAGGGAAGTGGGTGGCCGCGTGGTTTTGGACTGAAAATTCGTTTATCGTTTATTTTTTGAGTGGAAAAGCGGTCCGGACGATTGTAATAAAATTGCACTCGCCGGACCAACTCAACACTACCTTTCGTTCAAAATTACAGCCGCAAATCTTCTAATGCAAATCTGTAAAGTCAACTACCTTTTAGAGGCTGATGTCATTGTCCATCAATTGTGTGGCCGTAGTAAAGTCCGCGTTTTTGTGTCACAAAATCTGTGTCCGTAAATATACTGACAAGCGAATCGGAACTTGTTCCTCGATTGACGGCATTGGCGCTCTAAGAGCTGATGATCAGTTTTCGGGGGGTGGTTCATTCGATTCTTCCTCGGTTATTTCTTGAGTGTTATTCGTCAGCATTTCTTGATGACTTCCGAGCCAGGTAACAAAAGCAGAACAAACCACCAGCATAAACGCAGCGTCATCTACAGATGCATTTGCATCTTGCTTTCCCACTTCGTCGCTCGAGTATAGAAAGAGTTTTTCAAGAGCTGACTTCAGGTTAGGATTCAGATTTCTCTTTTTAGCAAGCGCATTCAAGGCTGCAGGAAGTGGGGCATTCTCATTTCCAGACAAAGCTTTGCACTGGCTTTCGGCGGCATAAATAGCTTCTCGAATGACCTCAGTTGGCGAGTAGTCTTTGAGGTGACGAAACTTCAAAATGGCGTCAATAATGTGGTCTCTTGCACCTTCAGCCGTGCCATCTCCTGTGGCGGCTTGTTCAATCGCATCCATCTGATCAATTTCAAAAGAAGGAATCAGTCCGATTCCTTGCCGAACTCGCCATGCCACGCCTTCTTCCTCTAGTACCGTGTTGACGTTGCGGCAAATTGTCTTAGATGAGAGCGATCCCCCTCCTTGCACATACACCCTCTCGTCACTCTTTAAGTTCTTAAACCGTAAATCAATTAAGTCAAACACCGCACTTGTTTGCAATGTTGGCCAATTCTTTTGAATCCAGTCACGCGCTTCGAAGTCCTTTTTGGGCCACTGTTCCTTAGGCAACTTCAATACTCGATCAAAGAAACAGAAATAGGTTTGAGAAAGGCTTTCCATCTTTGCCGGCAAGCAAACACCAAACCAAGTCCAAAGTCGGTTTTTAGTTCCGTCTTCAAGCGATGTGCGTTGCAATGACTCTCGCACGCTTTGAAGCCCATGTTTCTCAGAGAATAGTTCACTCATTTGAAGTAATTGTACTTGCGGACGGGTGTGCTGGATGTCTTTCTTGAGGGATCAAAATACACGAGATGAAATCAAATGTCGAGTGGCAGACCTTTTATTGCGCCTCTCTCATGCGACCAACGCTTCAACTTCTGGGCAGCATTCTTCATAACTCTGAATGCCTTTGCGCTTTTCATACCATCCCTGCGTTCGCATCACGAAGCGAACCACGGCGAGCATAATTGGCACCTCGATCAGCACACCCACGACAGTCGCCAGTGCGGCACCAGATCGGAATCCGAAAAGGGAAATTGCCGTCGCGACTGCCAGTTCAAAAAAGTTACTGGCTCCGATCAAACAGCTCGGGCCGGCTATGCAGTGAGGCGATCCGACAGCACGGTTCAGCAAATACGCAAGGCTAGAATTCATGATCACTTGAATCAGAATGGGAACTGCAAGCAACAAGATCACAAGGGGTTGCGAAAGGATCATGTCTCCCTGGAAGCCAAAGAGCAAAACAAGAGTTGTGAGCAGAGCGACCAACGATACTTTGTTCAGAGAACCAATGGTGCGCATAAGGCTCGCTTCGCCTTTCGTGCGTAGTTGAAATGTGCGCCAAATTTGAGAAACGACGACAGGAACAACAATGAAGATTACGACCGAAAAGAAAAGCGTTGCCCATGGAACCGTGATTGAAGAAAGCCCCAAAAGCAACCCGACGATTGGGCCGAACGCAAATATCATGATGATGTCGTTCAGCGCAACCTGCGTCAGCGTGAAAGTCGGCTCGCCGCGAGACAGATTGCTCCAAACAAAAACCATCGCCGTGCAAGGTGCGGCAGCCAAGAGAATCAGCCCAGCGCGATACGAGTCAATTTGGTCCGCAGGCAGCCATTGCCGAAAAAGAACCGAGATGAACAGCCATCCAAAAAACGCCATGGAAAACGGTTTCACAAGCCAGTTCACAAATAGAGTCACACCAGCGCCTTTATAAAACCGCCCGACCTTGTTGAGCGAAGCGAAATCAATCCGAAGCAACATAGGCACAATCATCAGCCAGATTAATACGGCTACGGGCATATTCACTTTAGCGAATTCGAGTCGCCCGATCGCTTGAAAAGGTGCGGGGATCAGATTCCCGAGAGCAACCCCAACGGCGATGCAAAGAAACACCCAAATGGTAAGAAATCTCTCGAATATATTCATGGCTTGAGCCAAAGAATACCTTTGAACCCCCGACTGCCGAGGACATGCTGTTGTGCTTTCCGGCGGCATCGTACAGGCAGTTCCACGTACTTGCTGGGTTTGCCATGTTCTGGCGGGAGCCGTCCAGGTTGCAGGCGTATGCGAAGGTCTTGGCGACTAGGCTTTCGAACTGGAATCTTGCAATGCTTCAAGCAGTTTCTTGAATTCCGTTTGGTACTTCTTGTTGTCGGTGTCCCATCCGCTAAAATCAGGGATGTGCTTTCGTTTCACTTCCTCAACCCAAACTCCTGGCCAAAGTCCAGCCTTTACATGCCGAATCTCATCATCGAGCATTTCTTTGCTCAAGATGTGGTCGTCAAGCATGATCGGAAACAGCTTCTGCTTGCTTGTCGCGCGTTCTTCATTGACAGCATGGAGGATTTCCGCTACGACGTTTTTTCTATATATAGAGCTACGAGAGCAAATAAGGATCAGCTTGTCGTGAACTTTGATGGCGCGATTAATTTGATCTTCCCAATCCTTCCCACCACGCATATCTTGCTTGTAGTGCCAGCACGAAACGTTTTGCTGCCGAAGATCGGCGAGTAGTCGTTCAGCAAATGGCAAATCTGGTTCGCCATGGGAGATGAAACATGAGAAGAATCGAATTGGACTGTTAATATATAGGGATCGTAGGTAGTCGATCTCGTGCTGTGTGTAACCGCATCCTTGCAGAAAAATGTCAGGCAGTGAATGAATGCTTGCGCGAAGGGTCTCGCGATCAATTGACGAGCGCCGTAGGTGCTGAATTGAATCAATACCGATCATTTTGTGGAGTTCATAGCAGAGTATAAAAGCGGTCTCATGAAGACGTGCTCGTCTGACATTTGTTCCATTGGTATAAACGTCTTTTAGGAGTGCGCCACCTAAGTGCGCCCCCTTTAGGATTGCCCCAGTCAAGTTTGAACCATCCAAGTGTGAAGCTATTAGGCTGGCATTCTCAAGGTTCGCTCCACCAAGGTCCGAAAACGTCAAGTTTGCACCATGAAGGTTGGCACCCTTCAGATTTGCGCTTTCCAATGACGTTGCAGTGAGATTCGTATCAATCATGGAGCAAAGTCTTAGGTCAGCACGTGAGAAATCGACATCGCTCATGTCCATATTGTCTAAGTTCGCCCCAACTAACGTTGCTCTACATAAGTTTCTGCCAGCCAGAGACTTGCCCATCAATCGAAGCAACACTTCTCCCGTGTCCTTGTGCTTAATCTCAATCATTGCCACCCCAAAACAAAGCCCCCTCTCCCATCAACAAAGAGGGGACTTGCTTATTCTAACAGAGAACCTACGCCCTAACAATCTTCACAGCATTGCTGCCCTTCTCGTTGCCTGTAGAAGTCATGGCGTACACCTTGAACCAGGCAATCGAGCCAACTGCCGCCAGCCCGTAAGCCGTAGCAAAGTTCATCGTGCCAACCGCTATGTTTCCGCCAGGAACGGCTTGCTCTTCCGATGCTTTGTAAACCGGCCCAGGATGGTAGCGCACTTCCCAATGATCCACAACCGAAACGTCCGGGTGCAGCCAAACCAGGTTCCCCAAACTCGTTCCCGAATTCCAGCTTCCCGAAAGGTTCGGAGCGGGCGGAGTTGAACCAGGTAGCGGGCTCAAAACCGGAATCGTGGATAGCAAAGGATGCCCGGTAGGCAAGAATTGCACAACGCCCGATTGGTATTGAAGCATCCGCTGCTGGGCTTGCGCAAACAGATCGTCACGGATCGCACGGGATTGTTCGGCGTTTTGAATCGCCGCTTCCCAATCGCCAAAGGTGGTTCGCAGAGTTGCCAAATCTGTGTTAAAGGTGGCAACCGGATACTGCCCGGCGAGCAATAAAGGTGGCGTGAACCCAACAACCGCCGGAACGTTTGCGTTCACTGCGGTCCATAGCGTGCTCATGTCGTCAAATGCCTTCAGGAAAACGTACGTTGCACTGCTGTTTTGAGGCAGGTTTGGAACGCTTACCTTGTATCGCGCGCCCGGAACTTGTGCTTTGAGAGCGGCGCGAAACTGTCGAAGGCGCTCTCGGAGAGCGATTCTTGAAATGTCTCGCTGCCCCGAAAGGTTGGTCTGCAGGTTGTCTTTTGCGATTGTGTCAGTAATCGCGGCGTCAACCGTAGTGATCATGGTGGCAAAGGCAGCCTGC
>JANNJE010000095.1:0-13754 GCA_031405735.1 Armatimonadota bacterium
TGAAGGAAATGCGCGCCAAATTTCAAGGTGGCGGCGGACGGCCTGGCGGTGGAACACCTCCTCCTGGTGGAAAGGGTGGCAAAGGAAAAGGCGGTTCGACTGGCGGCGGAATCTAGAATTTAGCGAGAATGAGGAGAGAGCAGCCTGCCCCGAATTCTGGGGCGGGCTGTTTTTTTGTTAAAGATTGTGCGTTATCGGTTGTAGGTTATCGGTTAGAACTGAATGCATAAAGTGGACGACTGAAAACTGATAACTGATAACTTGTAGCCGATAACCAACAACCAATAACCAACAACCGAACTTACGCCGAAACCAGTTCTCTCAAATCGGTTTCATCAACTTCGGACTTCGAATCTGCGACAGCGAGAAACCTTGAGTAGATATCTTCAAATCGCTCATCGGTAAAGTTGAAGCCAAGCTCGGCGAGCCGAAACTTCAATCCGTGTCGCCCGCTTCTGGCAGTCAAGATAATTTCGGACTTTTCGGCGCCAACTAGTTCTGGAGCGATGATTTCGTAGGTTGACCTATCTTTGAGTACGCCATCTTGATGAATGCCCGAAGAGTGGGCATAGGCATTCGCTCCAACGACCGCCTTGTTCCGCTGCACCACCATACCACTCAGTTTCGATACCATTTTTGATGCAAGGAGTAACTTGTTTGTCTGAATTCTTGTTTCGCAGTTAAATAAATCCTTTCGAATTTGCAAGGCCATCACGACTTCTTCTAACGCCGTGTTTCCGGCACGTTCTCCAATCCCGTTTATAGTGACTTCAACCTGACGAGCACCTCCTAAAACGCCGGCCAAAGTGTTCGCAGTTGCCATTCCCAAATCGTTGTGGCAATGGCAACTCAAGATGGCCCTGTCAATATTTGGGACATTGTTCTTGATTCCAGCCATGAGTTCACGGTACTCGCCCGGATAGGTGTAGCCCGTTGTATCTGGAACGTTAATTGTGGTCGCTCCAGCATCAATCACGGCTTCCACAACTGTGTAAACGTAGTCGCGATCCGCACGGCCTGAATCTTCCATGAAATACTCGATGTTGTCCGTATACTTCGTCGCATGTCGAACAGCCGCCACGCCAGTTTCGAGCGCCTGTTCGCGAGTCATTTTCAGTTTGAATTCAAGGTGGTTGTCGCTGACTCCAAGTCCTGTATGAATTCTCGGATTTTCGGCTGGCTTGAGTGCTTCTCCAGCTACGTCAATGTCCTTGGTGCGTGCTCGGGTTAATCCGCAAACCTGGACTCCTTTCAACTCTTTGGCCAAGGTATTGACGGCTTCAAAATCGCCTGGAGAAGAGATGGGAAAGCCTGCCTCAATAATATCAACGCCTAATTCGACCAGCATTCTGCCGATTTCAAGTTTTTGAGCCATGTCGAGCCGAACGCCAGGAGATTGCTCCCCATCCCGAAGCGTGGTGTCAAAAATGTAGACGCGGTCAGCCATGAAAATATTATAGTTGGTTCTCAACATTTTGGGAGTGCGCGGGCTCGACCGCGCCGTTGTAGTTCGGATTGGCACGGGTTTGTTCGGATTCGTTCGGATTCGTGCCGGACAAATCCGAACCCCCGAACCAATCCGAGCTAACCCGAACAAGTTTGCAAAAGCGCGGTCGAGCCCGCGCACTCCCAAAATGGCCTCACAGGTACAATTCAATCCAACATGGCCAAAGTCCAATTGACTCTCATCGGAAGCGGCGACGTCGCCCAACGACCTTGGATCAGCTCTCTCGCAAAGCAGTTTACAGTTGATTTCAACATCGTAAGGGCGAGTGTTGATTCTGCATACGGTGTGATTGAACTTGAACTCACTGGCCCAGTCGAAGAAATTCAACGGGCAACGGCTTGGCTAATGACAACTGGACTTCATGTCGAAGCGAAAGAAAGGGCTGTTGGAGCCTAGATTTCAACTTAGAATCTGCTGTCTCAATGGCTGAAATCGAGCTTTTTGAACCCGAGCTACCAGAGGATTTTCATTCCTTTTGGGAGCATTTTGCAGAAGAGGCTCTATCTGTTCCACTTTGGTATCGAAGATCGCTTACAAACGATTTTGATTTCGATGGTTTTCGGGTTGAATCTCTAGTTTTTCGCGGAATGAACGAGGTAGAACTTTACGGGTGGATTGCCTATCCCGAAGGTGCAAAGCGGCGTCCATCATTTCTCTGGATTCCGCCCTATGGGCGTGAATCACTTTTGCCAAATGAGTACGGAACTCGCAAAGGCATGACCAGCCTTTCGTTCAATTTTCATGGACATGGTGCGTTTCACCAGGAAACTTATCGAACCGAGCGAGGCTACTTTTCCCAAGGAGTTGAATCGCCGGAAACTTGGATATTTCGCACAATGATCCAAAACGCAATCGTCGCAGCAAGAGTGCTCCAAGCTCAGCCAGAAGCCGACGAAGACCGAATCTCAGTAGCAGGTTTGAGCCAAGGCGGAGGGATGGCTATCTGGCTCGCTGCACTTGTGCCGTTCATTCGATCCGTCGTTGCAGATTTGCCATTTTTAGGCGGTTTGGGCCATGTGCTTACGAGGCAAGCCTACCGTTACCCGCTAAAGGAACTTACTGACTATGCCGATTTGATTCCTCTCGGCACGGAACGGATTCTCAACACGATTTCCTATTTCGATACGATCAATTTTGCGACATTAGGCAAAGTGCCTACCTTAGTCAGCGCTGGATCGAAAGATCCGGCTGTCCGAGTGGATCAAGCCAGATCCATTTACGAAGCTCTGCCCGGAGAAAAGAAGTTCGTGCTCTATGATTGGGGCCATGATTGGCATCCTGACATGATCGAACGAAACAGAACTTGGATGCTTGATCACATGAAGTAGGAGCTAAATAATGCGAATTCTTCAAGTTGGAAGCGGTTGCGGCGGTTGGGGCGGGATTGAACGCTATATCGCTTATCTCACAAACGGCCTAATTGATCGCGGCCACGAAATCCATGTGGCTTGCCCTGCAGGCTCTCAACTTGATGTTCGATGTGCAGGGATTCATCACGACATCGCCCAGCCGTACCTCTATCGGCCAACCGCGGTATTGCCAATAAACCGGCTCGTAAGAGACGTCCAATTCGATTTGATTCATTTTCATTATCGAAAGGATTTTATTCTTCCGACCTGGGCGGCAATGATGGGAACCAAAGCTCCCCGAATCATGACGAGGCACGTTCCGAGCACTTGGAACTGGTGGAAATCATCCAATTATCGAAGGACATTTCACCACTTCATATCTGTTTCGGAAGCGATTCGCAAGGATTTGATCGAGAATTGCAAGATTCCAGCTTCGAAGATCACGACAGCTCATGCAGGGTGTCCTCCAAATACAACTGAATATGAACGAGCAGATTCAAACAAGTTCCGAGTTGGCTATTTTGGCAGACTTGTAAATGTGAAGGGCGTTCATGTTCTGATCGAAGCCGCAAAACAGCTTCCAGAAGGAATTGAAGTCCTGATTTACGGTTCCGGCCCTCAAGAAGAAGAGTTGCGTGCCTTGGCAGATGGCACATGCTGCAATTTCATGGGACAGGTCGCAGACGTGTTTGAAGCTATGGCGAATGTGGACGTTGTTGCAATTCCAAGCCTTTGGCTTGAAGCCTTTCCATTCTCGGCACTGGAAGCAATGGCAGTTGGTAAATCAATTATTGCGACTGATTCAGGCGGACTGCCGGAACAAGTTCGTCACAACGAAACAGGACTCTTAGTGCCTAAGAACGATGCAGTAGCCCTAAGTCGTGCAATTTGCAGCTTAGCAAGTGATCGAAGCAATTGCGCTGACATGGGAAACCGTGGAAGGGAGATTCAACGTACTGAATTCACAGTTGAAAAATTTGCCGAACGAGTTGAAGCTGTTTACGAATCAGTTTTGGCTCAGAGGAACTCATGAGCCGCTCGTGCCATTATGATAGAGATTATATGAGGCGAATTCTTAGATTTCTACTTCCGATATTCTTGCTCCTCGTTTCTGCGGGGGCGTTTGCTCAGAACTTGCATTTCAAATGGAGCGGAGAAGTAGTTCCAAACGACCCACGGCCTGGCGAAGCGGCGCAAATAGTCTTGACTCTCGAACTTGACAAGGGCTGGCATACGTATCAAATTGGGCAAACGGGTGGCCCACTTGCTTTAGATATCAAATTGCAACCTGGGCCAGCCGAGGAAATTGACAAGATTGTCGCACCGCCTCCTTTGAAGAAATTCGATACCGCCTTTAAGATTGAAGTTGGCTACTACGAAAACGTTGTTAAATTTGCCATACCAATTCGAATTGTCGAAAATGCTAAGGGCGAGCAAGTTGCCAAAATCGACATCAAGACGCAAGTCTGCAACGAAGTTGGCTGTGATCGCCCACGAAAACAAACCCTAGAAGTACCATTTGATGTTTCAGCAGGCGAAGTGCGAGTTGAGCGGATTGCCGCAATGACAAAGCTGCCTGAGCAGCCGCCTCAAATCCCATCGTCAGCGACCACAGCGACCACAGCGACAGAAGAGACCAAAGGGACAACCGAAGATCCTCCTGTTGGCGGGGGTTCGCTATGGGGGATCTTCGTTGCTGGATTTATCGGAGGGCTTTTTGCGCTGCTAACGCCTTGCGTCTTTCCGATGATTCCTGTGACAATCAGTTTCTTTGCCAAGCAAGGTGGTGATCGAAAGTCGCAAATTCGCGCTGCGATCCTCTACTGCCTTGGGATCATAGTTTCGTTTACTGTCCTTGGATTGCTGGTTACGATTCTGCTGGGCAAGAACGGCACTTACATTCTCGCCAACAATCTTTGGGTGAATGGCGGACTTGTATTGCTCTTTGTCGTTCTGGCACTTAGTTTGTTTGGTGTTTTCGAGCTACTGATTCCAAGTGGAACTCTTACAAAAATTTCGGGAATGACTCAGCGCGGAGGTGCGGTGGCTGGCCCTCTTCTAATGGGGCTGACGTTTGCCCTGACAAGCTTTACATGCACCGTCCCGATAGTCGGCGGATTGCTAGCTGGGGCTGCGGCTGGTGACAGGCTTTATCCCGCCCTGGGCATGATCGGATTCAGCTCTGCCTTGGCGCTGCCGTTTCTTCTCTTGGCACTGTTTCCAAGTTTGATGAAATCGCTTCCTAAATCAGGTTCGTGGATGGTCACAGCGAAGACATTCATGGGCTTTTTGGAACTTGCAGCGGCACTTAAATTCCTATCCAACATTGACCTCGTTCTACGACTTGGAATTCTCACGCGACCCGTGTTCCTTGCTATATGGACGGCCATCTTTCTGATCGCAGGAATTCACCTACTAGGCTGGATTAAATTGCCAAATGATGGTACTTCGCCTATTGGACCTATGCGAAGGCTTTTTGCTATCGGCTCCATTGCTGCTGCTTGGTTCTGTCTAAGTGCAATGAACGGAGCAAGTTTAGGCACGCTAACGGGCCTTTTGCCACCTTCCGACTATCCGTTCAGGGGCAAAACCGGTTCCATTGTAGAAGCAGGAAAGGCGACTTGGATTGTCAACGATTTTCCAAAAGCTATAGCCGAAGCATCTTCAACCGGGAAGCCGATCCTCATTGACTTCACGGGTTATACATGAACCAATTGTCGAGATATGGAGGAGAACGTGTTTCCCCTCCCCGAAGTGCAAAATGAGTTCAAGAAGTACGTTTTGGTTCAGCTTTATGTTGAGGACAAAGATCATGCCGACATCCAAGATCGCTTGATAATGAGGTCTGATTTGCCCTCTTATGTTGCTGTAAAATCAGATGGAAAGACAGTAATCAAGTTTGTCGGCTATGAAACAAAGCCGAACATAAGGGTTTCGAGTTTTGTGAAGTTCTTGAGCGAGTCGGCGAGATAAGTCGAATTTTGGATTTTTGATTGTGGATTTTGGATTGGATCGGAATTTGGAGTGCCGAGTGTCAAGTGCCGAGTGCGGAAGGTGGAGAGCGGAGGGTCAATATCCAGCCGCTAACTGCTAACCGCTAACTGCAAACCGCTAACAACCAACAACAAATAACTAACAACAAAAAACCAACAGCCACCAACCCTTAAGAAAGCGGCCCCAATTTCGCAAAAACCGCATCTGAAACATCGTGCCATTCGCATTTTGAAACTGCTGGAAGCGTAACAGAATCGCCAGCGGCCACTTGAAACGCTCGTGCCGCCTCAGAATTCAGCCAAGGCAAAGCAATGTCATAGAGCGATTGGTTCATTCCACCTGTCATTTGGGCTCGAATTCTAGCAGATTGTTCGGCATACGCCAGAATGACTAGATCGCTTAGCGCACCCTGGCGAATCTGGTCGTCTGGTTTAAGGGCAATCACTTTTGCAGCCAGTTCAGCAATAAATCCGTCGGCGGATAGCGGTAACTGTCCTTCGATAAACCTCCTTTGAATTCGTGAAGCAATGAATACTCGATTTATTTCGTTGGTCCCCTCGTAAATCTTGCTGATTCGAGCATCGCGATAGTGTCTTGCGATCGGAAACTCCTCAGTAAATCCATATCCGCCGTAGCACTGCAACGCCTCATCAACGATTAGGGATTCAACATCTGAGCAAAAAACCTTGCATACGCTGCACTCGACTGAGAACTGTTCCGCTGCCTTTCGGTTGCCGTCAATTGTGCCAGCCCAAGCATCAAACGCAGTATCTATGTAGGCACCAGTACGATAGATCATGGATTCTGCGACATAGAACCGTGCCGCCATTTCAGCAAATTTCTGGCGAATCAATCCGAAGTTCGAAATTGTTTGCCCGAATTGCTTTCGATCTAAAGAATACTGAGCAGCTAGTCCAATCGCGTCTCTAGCCGGACCAATGGACATCGCGGAGAGTTTGAACCTTCCAAGATTCAGAGCATTCAGGGCCACTTGATGCCCCAAGCCGGGTTGATGCAGAAGATTCTCTTCCGGGACCTCAGCATCCTCGAAAACGACTCTTGCCGTAGATGAGCCCTTTAATCCTAACTTGTGTTCTTCGCGCGAAATGGAAATGCCCGGAAAATCCCGTTCGACCAAAAACGCACTGAATTGTTCCCCATCAATTTTTGCCATCACCAAGAAGTGGTCTGCCCATTTCGCATTAGAAATCCACATCTTCGTCCCGTTCAATATCCACTTTCCATTTCGAAGATCTGCCCTTGTAGAGGCGGAAAGCGCGTCAGAACCGCTATTGGGCTCGGACAAACAGTACGCGGCAATGCATTCACCGCTTACGATTGACGGAAGGTATTGCGCCTTTTGCTTCTCAGTGCCAAATAGTGCAAGGCCAACTTGGCCGATTCCTGTTGTGACTCCAAATGTAACGCTCATTGAGGCATTGAGCGACATATACTCGAGGATTCTCGCGGATAGTTTCTTGCCGAGTCCCAGCCCGCCATATGCCTCATCCGCTTCGACTGCGGTTAAACCCAACTCGCCAGCCTTCCGAATCAAGCTCGGCATTAGGCCGTCTTCTTGAATTTCTATTCGATTAGCCAAAGGGACAACCTCTGCTCGGCTGAATTGCTCGGCAGTCTGAATCATTAGAGGCTCATCGCCTGAAAACTGTTCGACCGAAAATATCGTGTCGGGAGTTTCGGAAATGAACTGGCAACCTTTGTATGTAAGTTCAGTGTCAACGGGCATCAATTGGTGTCCTGTTCTTTGAATTGTGCGAATGCAACATTATGCAGGGAAAACAGTTTTGATTCCACGCTTCTATGGTATTCCACAGGTACAACATTGGAATGGCGATTTGTTTTGGATTGGTTATGCTCAGCAGTTTTGGATTCACCGCGTTCCAAGACCCGACTCCTAAAGTAGACCGTTCTGGCGAGCCTGCCCTAATAAAGTTGATGAATGCTTTGTCAATACAGAAGTCAGCCCACTATTACATTTCGACATTTAGCTGCAATTCTGAAAAGGATATGTACTTTGAAGGAAACCAATTTGATGTAGTGTTTGGCGGGCCAAAGAGAGTTCGTATTACAGCTTCTAATATGTGGGGTGATGGGCGAATGTATGTTTCCGACGGAAAGAGTCTTTTGATAGATTACTTTGACATTTCGCAAGGCGTTTTGCTGAAAGATATCGGCAAGTCCTTGATGGCTAGTGATGCAGATCTTGACGCAAAGGGTTCTTACGGGTTGGTAACAACAATGCTTTTCCAGGGCCCCGAAGCTCTTGAAAAAGTCGCAACGAAAGCATCAGCAATCACCTCTTCTTCTAATAGCGGAATTTCAATAATTTCAATCCAAAAATCGGAATTTGGGAATCTAAATATCGTGTTTCGTGAAACCAGATCTGGCCCAGTTTTGGTTAGATGCGAATACGACAATTGGGACTACAAAGTGTCTCAGCACGAAAAATATCCGGATTGGGTTGACGCCCCAGAAAAGGGAACAATGGATGTTGAGATTTGCCGATTAGATACAAAGAGAAAAACTGTCAAAAACGCATTTGCGCCGTTGCCTCCGAAAAATTTGACTATTAGAGATGAACGAAAGATTGAGAAGAAGCCTCCGTTCAGCCATGATTAGTCAGAAGCCCAATTGAGCAGGTACACCATAAAGCCGACAGCGCTCGTTGCAAGCAGAAGTAGCAGGGCAACAAGCCAAGCCCCTACCATAAGCGACAGCATGCAAAGGAACCCAAAATATAGCAGCGGCAGGTACAAGAGGTACTTTGCGATGGTCATAGGAAGCTCCCATCGGAGCAAGCAGCCAACATACAAATAGAGGAGTCCTGCTTGGAACGTCAAGACAAATCCGCGAACCATTTCGGGCAATTGAAAGGCTCGAAATGCATCAATAACAACACTCAGGATCAAGATAATTGACATGATTGTGAGTGCCACGTCTTGCCAACAGTATGCTGGACCAGTGTCCCTACCTGCAAATGTCCCAGATTCTTTAATTTTAAAGTTGCAATGAGGGCAAACAAACGCCATTGCGCTGATTTGCTGCTTGCAATTTGGGCAGCCTACGTAAATGATAGCCTGATGTTGAGGTGCAGCAGGCGCGGATACGCCACCAGCGCTCGAGCTCCCTGAAGTTGAATGTGCGCTTGGAGCCGCGATTTTTACCTGCTTCATGTGAACTGAAAAGTCGGGATCAGCCTCTAGTTTTTCGATCAGCGGGCCAATAGAGGGTTCCGATCTAAGGTTTGCTGGCATGTCTGATACCAGCTTTACAGCCTTCATGGGCTGAAGCGTTGTTATGTAAAGTTGTAGAAGAGGCACAATTGCATTTGGACTTTGAGGTGCCAATTTGTGAGCACGACTTAGAAAGGGTTCTGCCATTCTTGGGTCTTCACTTTCGGCTAACGAATTACCGTGCTGCACCAAACTGTAAAGTAGTCCTTGCTTAGCTTGCGAATTTTGAGGATTCAGAAAGAGAGCTGCGTCGAATTCATCAATCGCTTTGTCAAACCTCTTTGCCGCGCCCAAGGCATAACCGAGCCCATAGCGGACATCCGAGTTTCCAGGCTGCAAATCGGCGGCCTTTTGACATGCAATAACTCCCTCCTCGATTTGACTTGTCAGTACCAGAGAGAGGCCAAGATTCTTCCAAGCAATACTATCCGCAGGTTGTTCCTCAAGAACTCCGCGATAAGCGGCCACTGCTTCAGGGTAGTTCTGTTGATCGTATAGTTCTTGTGCTGTGGATGAGGTCAAATCCTATTCTCCTACTGTTTCACGCATTGTAACGGATTTGAACAAAAAAGTCACTAATTTTCTCTGATAGCCCAATAACCTAGCGACAGCCCCTACATTCTGAACATGCTAAATCGAGCCTTTGAAATCGGAGCGTTGCAAGCTGCTTCGATTCCCAATGCAAGTACCCTTGAAGTGTCAATTGGGTCAATCACGCCATCATCCCAAATTCTCGCTGACGAGTAAAGGGCACTTGATTCGGACAAATATTTTTCTAGGATCGGTTTCTTGAATTCAGTTTGTTCAGATGCGGTCATGGAACCGCCTTTTGCTTGAATTTGCTCTAGCTTTACAGTTAACAAAACATTGGCAGCCTGATCGCCTCCCATCACAGAAATCCGGGCATTTGGCCACATCCAGAGTTGCCTCGGCTGATAGGCTCGACCGCACATCCCATAATTGCCTGCGCCATAGCTACCGCCGATAATTACGGTGAACTTCGGGACGTTCGCTGTCGAAACGGCGGTGACCAATTTGGCTCCATGTTTGGCAATTCCTTCGTTTTCGTACTTCTTCCCAATCATAAAACCTGTGATATTTTGAAGAAAAACCAGTGGAATTTGTCGTTGGCAGCATAGCTCAATGAAATGTGCTCCCTTTTGTGCGGATTCGCTGAATAAAATTCCGTCATTCGCCAAAACACCTGCAAGGTTTCCGTGAAATCTGGCAAAGCCACAAATAAGCGTTGTACCGAAATTCGCTTTGAATTCTTGAAATTTTGAGCCGTCCACGATTCGGGCTAGGATTTCTCGCATATTGATCGGAGTCTTTGAATCCGCAGGAAGTAGGGAATACAATTCCGTTGGGTCATGCAAAGGACTTTCTGGTGCGATGCGATCTGCTTTCGAATCGTCTCTCCTTCGAGGTCCCAGTGACTCGACTATATTTCGAACAATCTCTAATGCGTGGGCATCGTCTTCAGCTAAGTGATCCGCCACACCCGAAAGTCTCGTATGCACATCTGCTCCGCCTAAATCTTCTGAGGTCACCTCCTCTCCGGTCGCAGCTTTTACAAGTGGCGGCCCGCCCAAGAAGATCGTGCCTTGCCCTCTCACGATTACCGCTTCGTCACTCATAGCAGGAACGTATGCTCCTCCAGCCGTACAACTTCCCATGACCGAGGCAATTTGAGGAATTCCAAGAGAACTCATTTGAGCTTGGTTGTAAAAGATTCTTCCAAAATGATCTCTGTCTGGAAATACTTCGCTTTGCAACGGCAAGAATGCACCACCAGAATCAACCAAATAGATACAGGGAAGCCTGTTTTCCAAAGCTATTTCCTGCGCTCGAAGGTGCTTTTTGACTGTAATTGGGAAGTAGGTCCCACCTTTGACGGTGGCGTCGTTTGCAACGATTACACATTCGCGTCCATGAATCCTGCCAATTCCAGTGACGATGCCTGCGCATGGTGCGCCGCCATCGTACATTCCGTTTGCAGCAAGAGTGCTGAATTCTAAAAACGGCGATGAGTCGTCAATTAGAGCTTCAATCCTCTCGCGAACCAGCAATTTGCCACGAGATTTGTGCTTGGCTATAGCTTCGGAGCCCCCGCCCGCCATAGCAGTTGCCATAGTTGTTCGGTAGTCGCACAGAATCTCATCCATCGCCGCTCGACTAGCCGTATGTTCGTCGTCGTTCAAATTCACATGGGAGGTCAAAGCATCCATCTTGCCAATGATACCGACGAATTACCCTTCAAGCAATGCGGGTTATATTGGTCTTCCAGCGAATCCGGGTTCGGGAACAAACAAATACCACTCGATTTCGGGGATCAATTGGGCGATTTTCTTTTGAAAAGCCGCCATCCCGGGCTGCTCAGTAGCATAATGCCCAGCCGCAACCATGCACATTCCCGAAGCAGCAGCGTCAACTGCACGATCTTGTTTGACTTCGCCGGTGAGAAATACGTCTGCTCCAGCATCACGGGCATTTTTCCATTCGCTGTCTGCCGCCCCTCCGACCACGGCAACTTTTGAAACTATCTGCTTTGGGTCTCCCCACGCCACACAATTCGTTTCTAATAGGGATTCTGCATTGCTGACAAATTCTGAAAATGCCATTGGTGTGTTCAATTCGCCGATCCTTCCAATAGGCATTACCGGGTGCTGAAGGTCGTTCGCCGTTGATTCAGAACCGCTTCCGAAGGGAAGCGCATTCTTGATCCCGATAACGGAAGCAAGGGTGTCGTTAACTCCTTCTGGGGCCGCATCCCAGTTTGTATGGGAAGCAATCATGGCGATTCCACTTTCGGCGAGTCGCAACGCCATTTCCGCTGATCTTGTTCTCTCAGTTAATTCGGTGAGCGGTTCCCAAATGAGCGGGTGATGGCAGACGATGAGGGTAGCTCCATTGGACGTTGCAAATGCCAGGAGTTCGACTGACCAATCAAGTGAAACAACGGCTTTTTGAACTACAGAGTTCTTTCGGCCAACCTGCAATCCTATTTTGTCAAATGAGAATGCCCAGCGAAAAGGGGCAAGAGTTTCCAAGGCGTCGAGGACATCCGAAACCGAAGGCATGCGTTATTTTGAACGTTTTCTTGAGACAAAAAATTCTATAGGACGAATAGGACGGATAGACCAAAAATGTCCTATCGGTCCTATTCGTCCTATGTTTTCCATCCAATCCTAAAGTCGAATGGGCGGAGTTTCCTCCGCCCAAATCTGCTGTTCACTCGTTTCCAGCCGCTTCCTGCTCAATAATCAGTTCTAGTGCAACTGAATCTGTATAATGGCTTGATTTTATGCAGTAATGCGCTAGTTTTCTCAACGCGGACTCAGCAATACCATCCAGCTTGTGCGGCGATGTTAAACACATCGCCAGCATGGCGTTCGCTTCGTCTTCTGTGAGCAGCAGCCCGACATCGTCATGTTTTGGGCTCATCGCTCCTCCAAGCACTTCCTGTGCTCTGCCACATATGACGATTTTTGAGGTAAAAAGTTCGCACTCTGGTTCAGAATCACCGTTTTATTACCGACTCTTAATTCAAGAATGACCGGTATAATCGCATCTGTGCCTAAGGGTGAATATCTCCAATACGGCGGCCAAGCCATTCCAGAAGGCGTAATGATGCGTTCTCCGCATTACTTTGCCGTAGCAGTTCGTGCTCCAAATGGCCAGATCGTCACCGATTCAGACGAGATTGAAAAATCTTGGATTCTTCGGCTGAAAATCGCCAAAGTTCCGTTCATTCGAGGAGCTTTTGGAATCATAGATGCAATGATTTTAGGCTATCGCTCGATGAGGTTTGCAGCAAATGTTTTGAGCGATCCGCAATATGAACTTGAAAAAGTAGACGAAGCAGATTCAGGCAAACCTGAAACAGCACCCGTCAATGTTGCTCCAATTGATCCTCCTAAAACTTCTGTGAAAGCCCATGATGGGGTAGTTGCTTCTAACGACAAGGTTGTCAAATTAGCAGTTGGTGGAGCTCTTGTCGTCGGCCTTGCCCTAGGACTCTTCCTGTTCCACTATTTGCCAAATTTATTGGCGGTTCAGGTGGGAAGCTCAAATCGGCAATTGGTCAATTTTATTACGGAAGTGATTAAGATCACGTTTTTTATTGGGTATCTGTTGTTGATAGCTCAATTGCCTGACATCAAGCGCCTGTTTCAATACCATGGCGCTGAGCACAAGGCGATCAATGTCATTGAAAACAACCTTGAATTGACTTTGGAAAACGTTCAAAAGCAAACCAGACTACATCCCCGGTGCGGCACAAGTTTTGCGATCGTTGTTTTGCTGGTCAGTTTGGTCGTGTTTATCTTCTTGCCTAAGTCAACTGAAGCTTCATTCTTAAATTCCATCGTACGAGTTTTGATTGAGATTCCGTTTATTCCCCTTATTGCCGGAATTAGCTACGAACTCATTCGATTTGCCGGAAAGATGCGAAATTCAAGCCTAGTGCGTGCAATTTTCGCTCCAGGGCTTTGGACGCAACTCATCACAACAAAGGAGCCCACAGACGACATGGTCGAAGTTGCAATGGTCTCTCTTCAAAAAGTGCTTGATTTGGAGAGAGAACGAGAAGAAAGGCTCGCTCCTGTCGTTGCGCAAGTAGCAATTGCTTGATCTGGCAGTGTTTTTGGG
>JANNJE010000096.1:0-6991 GCA_031405735.1 Armatimonadota bacterium
ACATTGGCCACGGTGGAAAGGCAGTTCGGTTCTCAAACGCGGTTGCGAACCAAGGCGATGGGCCAATAGAGATATGCGGCTACTTCTTAGACCCACAAAACAAGCCGCGCATGGCTGTCTGGACCGACTTTACGCGTCAAAACAACAACTTACGGCTCCATGCATTCCTCAGTCTCGGAGCACCTAGCATAGGAAATGACCTCTTGCACAATCCAGACGGCAGCATTACTTGTGTAGGCAGTGCCACCAACCTAGATGGCCGAAGTGGAGCCGTTGTGTGCCTTCTTCGAGCGGATGGTTCAACTACCCAAAAAATTCTAGTTGATCCGCGCACGGGTTGGCAAGCTACCGAAGCCGTTGCGATTGACCAAATTATTGACCCGTTTAGGGGGAGCCAGCGAATCATTGTCGGTAACAGCGAAGGTCCAGGCGGACTAACTAGTGCCATTATTTGGCGTGAAATTCAACCAGATGTGTTCGAAGCTCGTCCTCTCCCGAGTTCTCCCCAGGGCAAAGGACACGTCATGGACGTTGCAATCGTTCCATCACGCGCGAATGTGCCCGAGATCGTCTGCGTCGGATCCGTGACTATGGCTGGTTCCAACAGTTCCAGGGCCGCTAAGTGGAGGAGCTTGGACGGCGGTGAGACATGGGCGTTTAAAAACCACCATCCGGGCGGAAGCGAAAGCATGTTCAACAAAATGTTTGTTGGTGCCGACGACGGCACAATCTATCAATTAGCGGTTGGCGATGCCCGAACGGGCAATCGTTACCATGGGTGGTTTGACATATTCACTGAAATTCCTAGGACCTTGTTTGCCGATGGATCCCAGAACACTTCGGGCCTCGACGGATATCGCTCACGGCTCCGAACCTGGATCCTCGGCGAGGCTTGGGACGGCAATAGCGCAAATCGTAAGGGCAACATCTGGATAGAAGAGCCAACAGGCGGCGAGTTTCATGCCCGAACGATCAACGATATGATCTTGTCCCCGGAGGGCAACGGTTTCGACTTCCAGCCCTCCTCTGGCCAACCTGGCTTGCTTGTCGGTCGAGCCAGGATGCCGTTCGGCCCTGGGAGCTTCCCAGCAATTTGCATCGCCGATGGAGTCCATCTGCCAGAAAACCTCTCTGTATTTGCTGGCGATGCCCAAGGTCGCCCTCGCGATATAGACCTATGGCACTCAGGCGACGGAAATGTAGTTACCGTTCGACCTGATCATGAGGGCAATATTGGCGTAATGACACGAACCATGGTTGACCGAGTACCGCAGGGTGGCATGATCGAAGTTCAGGTTCGCACGAAGGTAACTGGGCCTGGCAATCCAATCGCAACGATGGATATGCAGTTCTTCAATTGGACAACTCACCAATGGGAAACTCTTGCCACAGCCATAGTCGGAGATCAGTACGACGTATATCATGCGACAGCCAACGCCAGTCACTATGACCCGAATACTGGCTACATCTTTTTGCGGACGTTTCTTACTCGAGGGTCGCCTATCCGTCAACATCACCAGAAGCTCGACTCGATCCTCACGTTGATTCGTTAATCAACGATTGACTGAAACAAGACGCGGTTAACAATCCTCGATCTCGAGCTACACATCCGGCGGCATGGACTCTTCATGCAATCGAACCGGAACTGACTTTCTTCGAACCCTCAAGTTCAACATCTCAACCATAACGGCAAATCCCATCGCAAAGTACGTGTAGCCTTTTGGAATCGCTTGATGGAAGCTCTCGGCAACCAGGTTGACGCCGATCAAGACCAAGAAGGAGAGTGCAAGAATCTTAACGGTAGGGTGTTTTTCGACAAAACTGCTTAACGGTGCCGCCAGAAAGAGCATGACTCCGACAGCTACGACAACTGCGGCAATCATGACCCCGACATTGCTTGCCATTCCAACGGCAGTAATTACCGAATCCAGCGAGAACACGATGTCCAAAATCAAGATTTGGCCGATCACGCCGCCAAACGAAACGACTTTCGGCGTATGTATCAAGTGCTCGTCGCCTTCAAGCTTGTTATGAATCTCGGTCACTGCCTTATAAATCAGAAACAAGCCGCCAGCAAAAAGGATTAGGTCTCGGCCAGATACATTCCGCTCAAATACCGCGAACAATGGAGTCGTCAAGCCCATCACCCACGTAATACTGAGCAATAGGAGAATGCGGGTGATGAGTGCCAATGCAAGCCCCATCTGACGAGCTTTGTGCCGTTGCTCTGGTGGTAACTTTCCAGCCAGGATCGAAATGAAGACGATGTTGTCAACGCCCAGAACGATTTCCAGCACGGCAAGCGTGAGAAAGCTAATCCAAATTTGAGAGTCGGTGATCCATTCCATGGTGTTTGTTTCGCAATTTCAGACGAAAATAATGTTCATTGTGAACTAAGTCTAGGAATCAAGAATGCTTGCAGGCGGTCCTCGATTCCATAGAGGTCAATAATTCTGGACGCCTTGCCTCCAACATAGAGCTGAGCACGACTGTAAGCAGCAAAAAATACGAGGCTGACACGGCCTTTCGTGTTTAGTTTCACGAAGGCTTCAGGTGGAGTGAGGCTCTTCAGATTCGGTTGTGCAAATCGAAATGTTAGCCGGTTGTTGAAGCAGTGAACCTCAAGAATATCGAAAAGGACTTGAAGATCAGATTTTGACAATCGTGTTGCCCCAACAGCCCGAATCTGTACAGACAAAGCGGGATGCTTGGACCCTTTGTAATTGGCTTGAGAAATCATGCCGCCTGTTGCTTCGCCAAATGCAGTTACACATTCTCTGCTTAGCCATTCTTCCGAAGAAGCACGTAAAGTATCACTTAATGGCATTGAACTTGTAAATATCATCCGCAATTTCTTAGGTGGCCCCATCGAGACTCGGTCAATAAATTTGCCGTTTGCTATCACCATTAGTTCATCGCAAGTGAAGCACGAGATAGCTTCAACAACATCGTTGCCATTTCTAAAGACGATGTGATGATCAGGGTGGAAGACGCAGTTCTGTTCTATCGGCCGATAGGGATGAGAAAAGTTTTCAATTAACGTCTGAACAAATTGCGGCTTTATTGGGTGAGACTTAGCCACAAATCTGAGCGGGATGTTTCCAAATTGCTTCTCAACTTTCTCGCCGCGATTGGCTGGATAGACCGACTGGATGGTCACACTTTCTGGCATGGAAAAAGCTCTGTAGGGTCCGCTTCCAATGGTTTCTGCGGTGAATATTGTGGTCAGTGGAATCTGAGTTACGGTTATACAACTAAGAATCGTAGCAACGATCATAGAAACATTCTATTCAGTGCAGCTTGGGCAATGCTAGGCGATGCGCCACAATGAACTAATGTCTGTTCCTGTCGCCGTCTACGTTCACACCCCGTTTTGCCCAAGCAAATGCGGATATTGCGACTTCAACAGCTATGCGATGGACGGCGAAATCATTCCCCGAACGGTTGCTGCGATTGAACGGGAAATTAGAAATTCCCCTTGGAAAGGCACTCCCGCAAAAACCATTTTCTTTGGGGGTGGAACGCCTACGTTTCTTTCTGAAGTTCAGCTTTGCGGTTTGCTCCAAGCAGCAATCGAAACTCACCCGCCAATTGATGATTGCGAAATAACAAGCGAAGCCAATCCAGGAACGGTTGACGCTTCCAAATTCCAAGCAATGAGGCGTGCTGGGTTCAACCGGATCTCGATTGGTGCCCAAAGTTTTCAGTCAGAAGATTTGATTCGGCTCGACAGAATTCATGCGGCTGGGGACATCGGAAAGGCTGTCAATGCTGCGAGAAGCGTAGGATTTGAGAATTTGAACCTAGACCTAATGTTTGCATTGCCGCATCAATCTCAATCCGCATGGCGGACAAATCTAAAAACTGCAATCGGTTTGGAACCTGAACACCTGAGCCTCTACTGTCTTACAATTGAAGAAAACACTCGCTTTTACAAGGACTTTCATCGAGGAACTCTGATCGTTCCGGACGACGAAGAGCAAGTTTCTATGTACGATATCGCCCACGAAATGGCATCAGAGGCGGGTTACGAATCTTACGAAATCTCAAACTTCGCCAAGCCCGGAAAGGATTGCCTACACAATCTTTGCTATTGGAAAGGCGAGCGATACGCAGGCTACGGTCCAGGTGCTGTTGGCACGATGGATGGACGAAACCTTTCAATTTTCGATGGAAACGAGGGCGCAGTAAGATACACAAACTGGAAGCATCCGAAACAGTACTGCGATGCAGTTGAAAGCGGTGCTCAAATCGCCTTTGAATCTGAAAATGTCTCATTGAAAAACTTGCAGATTGAGGGGATTTTTTTGGGATTGCGTTTGGCAGAAGGAATTGAAAGGCAACTTGTTCTGAACTCGTCAGGAATTGGCAAGTGCATTGGGCGAGGATGGTTGGCTGAATCAGGCGAACGCATCAAACTAACGAATGAAGGGCGGCACTTTTGCACAGAAGTTGCGGTGGAATTGACGTAATTTGGGAGTGCGCGGGCTTGACCGCGCTATTCTTACGAAACAGTTCAATAAAGGCGCTGTCAAGCCCGCGCACTCCCAAAATAGCGGTACCTTCTCTCTCATGCAACTCCGAATGTGGATGTACGACCTCGCCCGGGAACAATCGCCGAACTTAGACCATCTTCGCAGGTTTTGCAAAGCATCTCTAGATTCCGGTTACAACGCGCTTGGACTCTATTTAGAGCACCGCTTCGCCTATCCTTCCACTCCTTGGTCGCATGGGAGAGGTTGCGTTACTCCAGAAATGATTCAGCAATTGCAAACCGAATTCCCCAATCTTCAGCTCATCCCATTTGTGAATTTGCTCGGACATTTTGAAGGGATGATTTATACCGAAGAAGGCAAAAAGTTTCGGGAATCCCGATTTCAAGGAATGCAGGCTTGCCCTTCGAATTCTGACTTTGTTGAGCTTTGCAAAGGATTACTTGCTGATATCATGTCATGTTTTGATTCGGAAATCATTCACATTGGCGGAGACGAGACTTGGCAACTTGGCCAATGCGAGATATGCAAGTCCAAAGTTGAAGCGGAATCTGGAGACGGCAAGGCCAAACTTTACGGCGCGCACTTCGGCCCATTGACACAATGGGTTTCTGCCCAAGGCAGGCGTCCGGCGGTCTGGGGCGACATGTTCCTTGAACATTCTGAAGCTCTATCCCCTTTACCAAAGGAAACGCTGATCTTTGACTGGCAGTATTTTAGCGGGATCAAAGAATCGGCGCAAAAATTCATTGACAGGGGGTTTGAAGTTGTAGGATGTCCCACCCTTCAAACCTACAATGCAACTTGGATGCATCTCACGGAGTCCGAAGAAAACGTCCGGGCTGTAGCCAAAGACGTCGTTAATTTGAGTTGTCACGGAGTTTGCGTAACGACTTGGGAGAACGCACTTTTTGGAAGCTACGATACGATTCTTCCCGCAATCGAAGCATCGGGTGAAATTCTAAACGGCGCTTCCGGGCGATTCTTAGAGTCGTATGATCGGGTTTCAGAACGGCACGGGCTTTGGGCAGAAATGATGGGAATTCGTCTTCAAGAAGCAGGAGGCTGTTTTGCTCATTCTAAAACCCGCAGCTCATTGAAAGTGAGACTGCTCTTGAATGCAAATCCGTTTTTGGCATGGCTGCATCATGGCGAAGAACTTTCGGGAAAAGTTGGGGAAGCAGCATGGCAAATTCTCGAAGAATCTCTTCAAATTGCTCCTGACGAAGCGACTAAGGGCATCTCCTTCTTTGGCCGAAGCGCAATTGAGTTCGTTCAAATCGCGGAACGCGCCAGGAAACACTACGCTAAGGGCGAGACCGAAAAAGCGATTGGAGTTCTCAGCGTTACCCGAAAGCTGTTTGACGATCTCGAAATAGTGGCAAAACGAACCCACGAACGGATCGGCGGTAGCTTGGCAGACATTGAACGCTGCCGAATTGCCAAGCGACACATTGAAACAGTCTTGCAAAGGATTCGGCAATTTGACGACGGTTCGTTGGGCTATCTTCCAGCCTTTGAACACATCACTCACCATAAGTTTGTTCCGCACGACCAAGGGGCCTGGTGGCTCATTAACAAATGGGCAAATGAGTGAGTTACTTTACGAACTCAGCTATCTCATCCAGATTCTTTCTTCCCAGATTTGGCACCATACAACCTGCTGCCGGATACCCGATTGGAAGCACCAAAAACGGCTTTTCGTTAAGCGGTCTACCGCAAAGCTCCCGTAGAAAGGTCATCGGCGACGGAGTATGGGTTAGGGTCGCTAAACCCGCACGATGCAAAGCTTGAATCAAAAAACCAACAGCAATCCCGACCGACTCAGTCATGTAATAGTTCTTCAACTTCTCGCCATTTGGCCCGACTTCATAATCTCTTCGAAACACAACGATCACCCACGGAGCATCTGTCAAGTGAGTTTTCACAAAATCGGTTCCCAGCGGCTTTAGAGCATCAAGCCAATCTTGTGGAGCCTTAGACTCGTAAAACTCCTTCTCTTCCACTTCTGCGGCTTCGCGAAGCTTCCTCTTGAATTCAGGATCAGAAATCGCGACAAAGAACCACGGTTGCCGATGCGCACCGCTTGGCGCAGTCCCGGCAATTCGTAGTGCTGCTTCTATCGCCTCTCGAGGAATTGGATCGGACGAAAACATTCGAACAGTTCTTCTTGCCTGAGCCACGTCTAGGTCCTGTTTCAAAATTTCTATAGATTCAGTTATTGCCTTGCGATCAGGCTGAAATGGGACAAATGGCTCATCCATTAGGTCAAGTTACCCAAGACTTAAGCCCTAGTTAGGAACATACTATGGAAAATGAGCTACTTAGCCACATAAGGCCGAGGCGGCAAAAACAGATCGCCAAAGCCCTGGAGGAAATACGTGAAATCAAAACTTTGGGCATTAGCATTATTGACAGCTTGCCAAATGAGCGCAATCGCTCAACCATTCGACAACCTGATCGCAACAGCGATCCGCGCATCTGAACTCTCGGTCGCC
>JANNJE010000097.1:0-7000 GCA_031405735.1 Armatimonadota bacterium
CAGGAAGAAACCGTTCGGGTTCTTTTGCAGCATGCGGATCGACTTCTCGGTCATGTCGGCTCCTCGCCCCCAACCTGGTGGCAACGGAGTGCCCCATTTTGCCTTTTCTGCAGCTAATTCTAGCGTCCGCCTAAGCTGCCCGTTAGTAATGAGCTGTTTTCGAATTGCAACAGGGTCTTTGCCGCCTGCGACGCAAAGTTCATCAAGAAACGACTCCGTTACAAATACCTGGAAAGTGTTGTCAACAGAACGCCACGCTCCGGTTGGGATCGGCGAAGCCGCGCTTGCGCTGCGACCACCGCTTGCTTCAAGTTTGTATGAAGCTTGATATCCGCCAAAACCTGCATTTCCCCGGCCCCGCCCGCCTGCCATTACGGCTTGCTGGTAGGCCGCAACTGGCATGCCTGCGCTGTCCACCGCTCCCTTGAAGGCGTGATAGGTCGCTGGCCGATATGTGTCGTGCTGGGTGTCGTCATCTCGTGTCCAAACAAGCTGTACCGGATAGCTCACTTTTTGCGCAATTGCAAGGCACTGTGAAACAAAATCGCCTCCAGAACGTCGGCCATATCCACCGCCAGCCAAAGTTGGATTTACTTTAATTTTGCCCTGCGTCAATTGAAGCTGCTGCGCAGCCATCCCTTGAATTCGATCGGGACCTTGAGTTGGCACCCATATTTCACAAGAATCGCCCTTAAACCAAGCTGTGCAGTTCATCGGTTCCATCGCTGCGTGAGCCAAAAACGGAAGTTCATAATTTGCTTCAATTGTCTTCGCCGCACTTGCAGGCATTGCGGGAAATTCGCCAATTTCTGCTTTCATTCGCCGAGAAATCTCCTCGCTGTTCACAGTCGAGTTAGCGCCAAGGTCCCATTTGACATTTAGTGCCTTTCGTCCAGATATCGCCGCCCAAGTGTTGTCTGCCACAACGGCGACACCATTTGGAAGTTGGAAGACCTCACGGACTCCAGGGACAGCTTTTGCTGCCACTTCATCAAACGAAACCACGCTGGCACCAAACGCTGGAGAATGAGCAATGACTGCCATCTTCATGCCTGGAACTCTCGTATCTAAGCCGAATCCAGCCGTTCCGGTCACAACAGCCAAATTATCCACGCGCTTTGTCGGCTTGCCTACAATTTTGAACTCGCTTGCGGATTTGAACTGAATCTGATCCCTGGTAGGTACCGGTAATTGGCTTGCTCGCGTAACAAGATCTTTGAAAGCATACTTCTTTGAACCGCAAGTTACGATGCCACCTTCAATCGTGCAAGCATCAAGAGTTCCGCCACCTAGTTCAACCGCAGCTTGCTTCAACATGACCGCAGCCGTAGCACCCGCTAGCCGCATCGGTTCATAAGAGCCGCGAATGGTTCCACTGCCACCGACGCCCTGCGCCCCGTACTTTTGTCCGTCTCCTTCGGCTTGAATGACTTTAATTTTGGTAAAGTCAACTCCAAGTTCTTCAGCGACAATCATGGCAAGCGATGTGCGTACGCCTTGTCCAATGTCCGGTCTTGGAACGGTAATGCTGACTTCGCCGTTTGGTTCAATTTGTACGAAAGCATTTGGGACAAACGGAGCGCTGCCCCTTTTAGTGGGAGCTTTGGCGTGTGAAAGACATCCCAATGCGAGTCCCGAACCTGCAACAGCAGTAACTGCCAAAAATCCGCGACGGCTAACGTGTAAGTTTGTCATTTCGGTTGAGCCTCCTTTGCCGCTCGATGAATCGCTTTGCGAATTCTTTCATAGGTCCCACATCGGCAAATGTTGCCTTGCATGGCGGCGTCAATGTCCTCGTCCGTCGGCTTTGCTGTTGTCTTCAATAGGGCAACCGCCGCCAAAATCTGTCCACCTTGGCAATATCCGCACTGAGGTACATCCTCTTCCATCCAAGCTTTTTGAACTGGATGCGAACCCGTTGCAGCAAGACCCTCTATCGTAATAATCTTCTTCCCCACAAAACGGGAAACCGGCAGTTGACAAGATTTTTCTGCGTGTCCGTCTACGAGTACTGTGCAAGCTCCGCACACTCCAAATCCGCAACCGTATTTCGAACCAGTCAGTCCGATCAAATCACGCAGCGCCCAGAGAAGCGGCATATCTTCTGCGGCCTCGAATGTATGAGGCTTTCCATTTACGTTCAATGTGTATTTAGCCATTTCGGTATGTCCTGTTCTATTCTAGTTCGGAATCGTTTGGATTGGTTCGATTTTGCCCGGATTTGTCCATTTTCTTTACATTTCACCCCATTGCAAGTGCAATGGTCCACGATCAGATTCGTCAGTTAGAGTAGGATTCTAAATTAAGGACGTATTTCCTTCAAAATTACGAGAAATCTTATGAAGAACATATTTGCAAGTCTACTTTTCGCCGTGGCACTTGCCTCGGCAAACGCACAACCGACACAAGTGCAGAAACCCTTGTCAGCCGCTGAGATCATTAAAGCGGCTCAAAGCGAGGCCGCAAATTCTCATCGAAACGTATTTGTCCTTTTCGACGCTTCCTGGTGAGGCTGGTGCCACAAGATGGAGTCCGTGATGACTCTGCCCGCGGTCAAGCCGATTCTTGAAAAATACTTTGTAATCCGAAAGCTCGTGGTCATGGAGTCAAAAGACAAAGAGAACCTAGAGAATGCCGGTGGCGAAGCCCTAATGGAAAGAATGGGAGGGAAAGGCGCCAGCATCCCATTTTTCTATTTTACTGATGCAAAAGGGAAGATGATTATCAATTCGATTCGCCCCGCCTCTGGAACTGATAAAGGTGGAAACGTTGGATGCCCCTATGAACCGCTTGAAATTGACCACTTTATGAAAATGCTGAGCTTGTCAGCAGCTACGATGCTAAGAGAAGAAAAGACGACAATTCGGCTTGCGTTCGAGGCATTGAAGAAAGCTGGGAAGTGATTTGGAACGCGGAGCTCAAGCTCAACTCATAAGCTGGTCATGCAGGTTCGGCTCCGCATTTCGCTTGTCCCGTTATCACTGGTCGGGAGTCCACAGAGCTCGATCATCGGCCTCTTTTCGGCTCGGGTAGTCTCAGCTACGTAAAAGAATACAAATCTCTACGAACTTCATAAAAATGTGAGCTCGCTGCATGGGACCTACAGCACCCATTAGGAATTTCGCAACGGTTTCAAACGTTAGAACTAACAATGATCTCCCTTCTCGTTGCAACCGCTCTTGTAGCCAATAGCAAAACTGCTGTCCCCAATTTACCAAACAACGTCTTCGGCAGCGGATGGGGCGTGAACATACATTTCACTCGTGAACAGCCAAATGAGGTCAGGAAGATTGCAGATGCCGGATTCAAATGGGTTCGAATGAACTTCTACTGGGGCTACACGGAAGAGACACCGGGGGTCTACCGGTTCAAAGCATACGATGAGTTGATGGAAGACCTGGATAGGCACAGAATTCGTCCAATTTTTACACTTTCGTTCGAGAATCCAAACTATGGAACGTCATCGCCCCGAACTCCAAGCCAAAGAGCCGCATTCGCGAAGTTTGCCAAAGCTTCCCTTCAGCACTTCAAAGACCGCGGAATCGTGTGGGAGCTTTGGAACGAGCCCAATTGGCCTATGTTTTGGAAGCCAACCCCAAATGTTGACGAGTACATCGAACTCATCAAAGTTGTGGGCGAAACATTTAAGCAAACAGCACCAAACGAAATTCTGATTGGCCCATCAACGTCCGGCTTCGATTGGCCGTTTTTGAACTCGGTAATTTCTTCAAAATCTCACGAATATTTTGATGCATTTACTGTCCATCCGTATCGTCAAGAGAATCCCGAAACAGTGCTTTCAGACTATCAAAGGCTCCGGCAAATGCTCAAACAGTCAGGAGCAAAGGGCAGAGAAATGCCGATCTGGTGTGGCGAATGGGGCTACAGCGAAACCTATAGGAACATGAACGAAGCCGCACAAAGTTGGATGGCAGTTCGAACCTATCTGACGAACCTAATGGCTGGCGTTCCCCTCACAATTCATTACAGCTGGAAGAACGAGATGTGGCAAGCCAAGGAAGAGGGTAGGAGATTTGGAACGGTGGATGACCGACTGGAACCCAAGGCAAGCTACCGCGCCATGCAAAAGGCAAATCGGGAACTTGGGGGTTATGAATATTTGAGCCGAATCGATACTGGTGCTCACGTCTTTGGACTACTTTTTAAGAAGGGCGACAAATACAAGATAGCGGCTTGGTCAACAACTCCATCTGGGTCGTTGCGTGTTGGCGGGCGGAACTTTGAAGTTACTGGCGCACCTAGGTTCATCGAAGCCCGCGCCGAATGGTTCGGAGCAAATTCAAAGCCCAAATCTCAGGGATGGATTGATTGGCGGCAAAGGATCGCAAAACGAAAGTCTGAAACTGGTAGCCATACTCCCAAGGTCATTTCGCCGCCGACTCACCAGCCACGAAACCCGTAGAAAATGCCGCTTGAAGGTTGTAGCCACCTACCGGCCCAGCAATATCCAACATTTCACCACACAAAAACAAGTTCGAACAGAACTGAGATTGCATCGTGTGAGGATCAACTTCATCTAGGGAAACGCCGCCAGCGACGCACTCCCCTTTTTCCAATGGAACGGCTCTTACTAATCCAATTGACCATGCTTTCAGTTTGGTGATGATCCGCTTACGTTCCGCCTTTGGCAAGTTCGCACAAACGACACTTTGCTCGATGTTGCAATCATCCAAGAACCTGTTGACAAGTTTTTCCGGCAAGATTGAATCTACAAATTTGCTGATTTGCCGTTTCGGATTTGAAAGAACCCAGGCTGAAACCTCTTGATCAACATCCTCAGGAGTCAGATCAGGTCGAAGATCAACTTCCACTAAAACCTGTTCTACGGGAAATCGCTCGGCAATCTCTCGGCTGATCGCAAGGGCGCAAGGTCCAGAAACTCCTAGATGCGTGAAAAGCAAATCACCTCGCCAACGCGAGATTTCCTTGCCATTGCATCTCGCCTTTGCAATAATGTCCCTAAGGGCAATTCCGGTGATATCTGCAAATGAATTGAGAACCCCCTCCTTATCCGAGGAACGTGGAAGAGGAGGGGGCACGGTGTGGAGTAAAGTAGCCCCTCCCTTTTTGTGAGGAACGAGCAAAGAGGAGGGGGTTGGGGGTGGAGTCAAAGTAAGGTAGACAGGTGCTAATGCAGCCCTCACGGGCACAATCCTGTGCCCAATCTTCCGCACCCAAGGCCATCCATCTCCTGTTGTCCCGGAATTCGGATACGAGCTCCCTCCAGTTGAAATCACAACTGAATCTGCCTCGAATTCTTTGTCTACAGCGATAACAGAGCGAATAACTCCATTGGCAAATTCGAGGCCGGTAACAGGCGTTTCATAGCGAATCGTCACCCCAACAGACTCCAGCACCGACCTCAGAATTCCTACAACTTCCTTTGCAGTTTGCCTAACGGGAAACACTCGTCCATCCGGACGAGTGTAAACCTCAAGACCGCGAGATGTGAAGATTTCCAAAACCGCAGAATTTGGGAATCTATAGACGGATGGGCGAAGAAACTGAGCTTCGTTTTTGCGAAATGCGCGTAGCACGTTTTCAATAGGCCCATCGTGGCAAATGTTGCATTTCCCGCCGCCCGAGATGAGTATCTTCGTGCCCAGTCGAGGCGTTTTTTCAAGCAATGTGACACTCGCACCTAGGGAAGCTGCTCGCCAAGCTGCAACGATTCCTGCGGCTCCACCCCCAACTACAACGACTCTCTTTGCACTCATCTTAGTTGAAATTGGGCAAATACTCTCCTTCTGCCTTGAACATTCGCTCCGCCATTTCCTTTGTTTCTGAAGGGCAGCAGACCGCCGAAGTCAATGGATCAAGATAGAGCGCATGGATAGCCAATTCTTTCGATTTTTCAATGCAGGCATCTGCCGCCAGATCAAACATCCTCATGTTCGAATCGCAAATCGCCGCCATATGCTTCGGCAACCGTCCAAACCGAGTTGGCTGAATCCCATTTCTGTCCACTAGACAAGCAACCTCAACGCATCCATCATGAGGCAGGTTCTCGATCAATCCAGCATGATTTGAAACATTTCCGTGGACCACGATGGGCACGTGCTTTTCCCTAGCCTCAATAATCCAAGCACCATACTCAAGTGATCGTTCTAACTTGATTGGATCCTCACCAGAGATTTGACGAAGCCGAGATTCATCCTGCCCTTTTCGCCAGTTAGGCCAATTGTTGGCGTAAAAGCTCTCTTCGCCTCGATAGCCTGAGTCGGTGTACTCGGCAAGAAGATCTTTACGTTTTCGGTAGTAAGGAAGATACTCGCTCAAGTGCCCGCTCGATTCGGTGATGAAAGCCCCGAAGTGGAGCATCATGTCGGCTCGAATTGGCTCAGCTTTTGCGAATTCGGAGTCTCTATCCCTCGCCATTTCCATGAACTTGGCATATAGTGATTTCCCACTAGAATCATTCAGTTCGGTAAACCATGCAAGATGGTTGATTCCAGCACATTGCCATTTCATTTGCTCATATGGAATTTCGGCGTATTTGGCTATCATCCTCGAAGTTCCTTGAACTGAATGGCACAGGCCGACAACGTCCATTGAACTTGTCCTTTGCGAACCAAGGCACATGATGTTCATAGGGTTCGTGTAATTGAGCACGAGAGCGTTTGGGCAAAGCCGTTCCGCGTCTTTCAAAATCTCAAGCCAAACGGGCACCGTCCGCAGTGCCTTGAAGAGCCCCCCCGGCCCAATCGTGTCGCCAATGTTCTGGCTGACTCCAAATTCTAACGGAATGTCATTGTCAAAGCGAACGCACTCTAGTCCAAAGACCTCAATTGCGTTGACAATGTAATCTGTGCCTGGAAGTAGTTCAGTTCTTTTTGTGCTCGAACGAACGGTCCAAATCTTATCTACACCGGACTCCTCGCAGATCTTTACAATCAGCTTTTGGCTAAGATCTAGACGCCTTTCATCAATATCAATAAGCCTTAACTCGCCACCCTGTGAACCTGGAATTAGGATGACG
>JANNJE010000098.1:0-4919 GCA_031405735.1 Armatimonadota bacterium
CAACGCTGCCCGATTTGTAGTAGTTAAGAGCGCCTAAAATCCCAACAGGCAAGCAAAGCACTGCAAGCGATGTTCCTTGCGACATTTTTTGCGAAAAATGAAGGAAATAGACCATTGCAGGCACCATCAAAATGCCTCCTCCAATCCCAAACATCCCGCCCAATGCGCCTGCAACCATGCCGATAAGGAAGCCGATAACGATATTCACGCCTTATTGTGTACGGAACGGGCTCACCTAAGTCACCTGCATCTTTCGGCTCACCCATTTCACACTCAACCGGAGGTAAAGTTACCGGGGAATGGGGAACGTCTTTGAATGGCTTGCAAGCCAACCGGAATGGCTTAGGGCGTTAATTCGTGTCGTACTAATTGTTGTTCCAATTCTGACTCTCGTTCCTGGTCTAATTTGGTACGAACGCAGACTCCTTAGCTGGATGCAAGACCGAATCGGTCCGAATCGTACTGGCACAATTACCTTGAAGAGCGGCAAGAAGATTCGCACTTTTGGTTTGCTTCAGCCGATCGCCGATGGTGTCAAGCTCTTTTTCAAAGAAGACATTACTCCGACTGCCATTGACGGCTTCATTTATTTCATCGCGCCAGCGGTTGCACTTTTCCCTGCATTTGCGCTCGGATTGACCCTGCCTTGGGGGCCGCTGGATGGCCCGCTTCGGATGCTCCAACCAGTCGCTGATGTCAATTTCGCTGTGCTCTATATCATGGCGATCAGTTCACTAGGCGTGTACGGCGTCGTTCTGGCGGGATATAGCTCGAACAACAAATATTCGTTGATGGGCGGGCTTCGCGCTTCGGCGCAACTCATCAGCTATGAACTCGCAATGGGAATGGCAGTCGCCTCAATCGTTCTTGCTACTGGCTCGTTGAAGATGACCGATATGGTTGCAGCGCAAATGGAACCGCTATGGGGGTTCGTATCATTTTTTCAAAATTGGAATCTCTTTAATCCGCTTGGATTCTTGGCTGCGATTATCTTCGCAATCTGCATTGTTGCCGAGACGAATCGCGCCCCATTTGACCTTCCTGAAGCTGAAAACGAGCTAATCGCTGGCTATCACACCGAATACTCTTCGATGAAATTCGCCGTATTCTTTATGGGCGAATATGCAGCGATGTTCGTCTTCTCCGGAATCTTTGCAGCGCTGTTTTTGGGCGGATACAACATTCTGCCGTTTCGTGAAGAAGTCCTTGGCGGTGCCACCGGGCTTTATCACACGCTAAATTATTGGGGTGCCCCAATTTGGTTCCTTGGCAAGTGCGCGTTTGGCGTTACCATCTTCATTTGGCTCAGAGCTACGCTCCCGAGGCTTCGATACGACCAATTGATGAACCTTGGGTGGAGGTCGCTATTGCCAATGGCAGTTGCCAACTTTATGTTGGTCGCACTTTGGATTGTAGCTACCGCCAGTTACGGTGCTTTGGTTGGTTGGATGTGCTTCTTTGGCGGATGGGCAATCGTGGCAGGGACTTACTTTGCTGCAACAGCGGGCAAGCGCAAGACAAGCGCTGCGTTCCAAACTCGAACCGTTCAAATGGTTTCTGTTGCCCCAAGTAGGGTTCATGAGGAGGTTGAAGTCACCGCCAAGTAAATTGCGGATCAGATTTCAAATACCATGAATACCGAAATGATGTTTTTTGGAGCGTTGGCTGGAATCGCGATGATGTCGGCAGTGGGCGTCGTAGCGTTTCGCGATGCGATTCGATCCGCATTGTGCTTGATCGTTAACTTTTTTACCCTTGCGTTCCTCTACTTCACTTTGAACGCAGAGTTGTTAGGGATCACGCAAGTCGTTGTCTATACCGGCGCGATAATGGTTCTCTTCCTCTTTGTGATCATGCTTCTTAAAGTGTCCGGCCCAGGCTCGTTGCAAGAAAAGCCTGAGATCAAGTGGTTCTTAGGCGGTCTGTGCGGCTTAGGGCTTTTCGGGGCTATCGCAAGCCAAATCATGCTGCCATTCGTGAACACGCCAAACGCACAGCCCGTTGAAGGCTGGGGATCGCCAATGAACATTGGCAAGGCTCTTTTCACTCAATACGCCTGGCCGTTTGAAATGGCGAGCATTCTGCTTTTGATCGGCATTGTAGGCTCGATTCTGCTTGCAAAGAGGAGAATTTGATGGCACCAAGAGTGATGTGGCAATGCAATGTCCAATTGACAAAAGATCATGTTATTACTTGGGTGAAGAGTGCCCTATCGAACCGAAAAATTGAAGCAAGAGTTGTTGTTGATGGCGTTCAGGATGATGACAATTTCTGGTATGTACCGGTAACAGAAGAAGACAAGAACGGGCCACGATTTGATTATTACCAAATGCTATCAGGGATAGAACGCGATTTTGAATTGGAAAATCCAGACACATTTATGATTATCATTCCGGAGAGGGCGTCATGATCTTTGCTGGTTGGGGAATTGATTTCGTAAACCTTTTCTTGTGGTGCTGCATTGGAATTGCGGTCTTGACCGCAGCAGGCTTCGCGATTTGGCTAGTTAGGAGAAGACATGGAAAACACTAACCTGCTTCTTCCTGGCTACCTCAGCGTCGGGCTTTTCATGTTCATCGTGGGAGTTGTCGGCGTCATCGTCAGGCGAAATCCGATTGTAATCTTCATGTGCATTGAACTCATGCTCAATGCCGTGAACCTGACTTTTCTCACTTTTGCTCGATTCCGACCTTCGCCAGCATTGCACGATGTTGCTGACCCCCAGATCTACATGTCGGGGCAGATGATGGTCGTTTTTGTTATGGCGGTGGCTGCTGCCGAAGTCGCCGTCGGACTCGGAATCATCATGGCGATTTTCCGATTGCGGCAGAACGTTGATGTGGACGAAATGAACTTGCTTAGAGGATAAATGGATTTACCCTGGACGCTAATTTGGGCTGTGCTTGCGCTTCCGCTAGTCGGGAGCATTATTCAGGCATTGATGGGCGGTCGCATAACCCGAAATGGGACCGATGAAGCTGGCAAGCGATTCATGGGCTTGCTGGCTGTGCTGTTTGTGGGAGTTCCGTTTGTCATCGCTGCCCTCTTAACCCTCAAATTGACCAACCTCTCGCCAGGTGAATATCCCGAACCGCTTGAAGCTTTTGATTGGATCGCTCTGAAATCAATGCGGATCCCTTTCGAAGTCGTCATTGATCCGCTTTCGATGACGATGACGCTGATCATCACCGGAATCGGCGCCTTAATCCATCTTTACGCAACAGGCTACATGGCGAAAGAGAAGGACTACGCCCGCTTCTTTACCTATTTGAACCTGTTCATCGCAATGATGCTCATCTTGGTTTTGGGCAACAACTTGCTCATGATGTTCATCGGTTGGGAAGGCGTGGGCCTTTGTTCATACCTGCTGATTGGCTTTTGGTACAAAGATGTGGCCAATGCGAAGGCTGCAAACAAGGCGTTCATCGTGAACCGAATTGGCGACTGGGGATTCTGTCTTGGAATGTTCACACTGGTCGCATTCTTAATGGCGAATGCCGGGCAAGCGGGCATCCCACCCGACCTTCGATGGTTCAGCTACGATGTGTTTCTGCCCAACTGCATCGTGCTTCTTCAACAGAATCCAGGCGTCGCAACTGCCATCGCAATCTTCTTTTTCATCGGTGCGATGGGCAAATCGGCTCAGTTTCCGCTCTATTTTTGGCTTCCCGATGCGATGGCGGGTCCAACTCCTGTTTCAGCCCTCATCCATGCCGCAACCATGGTTACGGCTGGCGTGTTCATGCTGAACCGACTTCATGTGCTGTTTGAATTATCGCCGGTTGCGATGGCAATCGTGGCTGGAATTGGGGCATTCACAGCCCTATTTGCGGCTCTGATCGCATTCGGACAAACCGACATCAAAAAGGTTCTCGCCTACTCAACCGTTTCTCAGCTTGGATTCATGTTCATTGCCTGCGGAGTTGGCGCATTTTGGGTTGGAATTTTCCATGTAATTACCCACGCATTCTTCAAAGCTCTACTCTTTTTAGGTTCTGGCGCGGTAATAGCCAGCATGAACCATGAGCAAGACATGCGCCGCTACGGGAATCTCGGCAAATACATCAAGATCACAACGTTCACTATGGTGATTGGTTGGTTGGCTATCGCAGGCTTCCCGATGCTAAGCGGCTTCTTTTCCAAAGAAGCGATTCTCGGCGGCGCACTTGGAAACCAAGTCGCTATTATCGGAGGAACCAATGTTGGCGTCATCGCTGGATGGGTTGCTCTTGCTGTTGCGCTGCTTACTGCCGGATATATGACCCGTCTTACATTCCTCACATTCTTTGGCACCAAAGAGCAGTGGAGATTGCTCCCTGCGCATGAAGAGCATCACGAAGCACATCATGCTGAAGAACATTCCCACAGTCACGGTGACCACGGTGAGGACGTTCACGGGTTTTTCTATACCGACGAAGAAATGGCGACACGCCACGTAGAGCACGAGCATCACCACGAATTGACTCCGGACCACACGCCCAAAGAAGTGTATCCAAGCATGTGGATTCCTCTAGTGGTTCTAGCTGTGCTTTCAATTGCTGGCGGATATTTGCTGCACAACAATCACTTATTGCAGCACTGGCTCTATCCGAATGGTTTAAGTCTAATCAATCCCGAAGCTGTATCAGGGGAACCGCACGGTTGGGTTGGGCAATATTTGCTCTACATGGGAATCGGCGCAGGAATTCTCGGCATGGTCTGGGGTTATTTTGTATACCGAAATGGACTTCCAAAGGACGAAAGAGAGGAAGACTCTTGGAAACCTTGGCGGCGATCGGCGAATGCTCAATTCGGTTACGATACGACGATCATGGACGCCGGAGTTGGCGGCGGAGGACTTCTTGCGAACTTGGCGTGGTGGTTCGATGCGAAAATTGTTGACGGCCTTGTCAATGGCGTCGCCGGATTCACTGGAGGGC
>JANNJE010000099.1:0-8693 GCA_031405735.1 Armatimonadota bacterium
GCCGTCCTTAAACCATTGCGAAGAAGTTGAAGTTGAGTTTGGGGTTGGAATGTACTCCGCAACGTCAGGAAGTAGAATCGCCGGGTCGGAACGAGCTTCTGCATCGTCCGGCCCACGCATGGGAGCCGCTTTTGGCTTCACTTGTTGTTCCATTGTTTTTGCGAGGTCCTTGGATGTAACTCCTTCTCGAGTTTTGCCAGTTACTCCCTTTTCGAGAGAAGGATCGGTTGGTGCTTCGTTCGCAGGCCGTTGGCGCATGGCAATCATTGCTCCGCCAAAAACGACCAAGAGTGCAATGAGCACGACTGGGGTCTGTTGTTTTTTCATGTTGTTTCGTTCCTGGATCGAATTGTATTCGAATATTGTCTATAGAATTGCAGGATTTGTACCACTTTTATGAATTCCAAACCAATAATCGCACTTGATGCTCGATTGATCGCGACTCAGTCAACCGGCGACGCAACGTATTGGCGAGGCTTGGTTGAAGGGCTTCTTGCAATCAACGCTGATGCGACGTTTCTTTTATTCTCGAACGAAACGCGCCCAGAAATCGTTCCCGAATGTGATCCGTTTCGGTGGATTCACTTGCCAGGAGGG
The DNA here is from genome assembly GCA_031405735.1 of Armatimonadota bacterium. Taxonomy (GTDB): domain Bacteria; phylum Armatimonadota; class Fimbriimonadia; order Fimbriimonadales; family Fimbriimonadaceae; genus JANNJE01. The sequence goes on from JANNJE010000099.1 coordinate 598, forward strand.
AGCAGCCGATGGTGGAGTTTGGTCCAATTTCCGCTTGCAGCACGAAAGGCAGGTGCTCAGGCAATCCACACTCAATACGCGCTGAGCCCACTTGTTGGAGCGCGTGGAATAAGCACCATTCACGATGTTTCTTTCTTTGTCGAGCCGTCGTGGTTTCAGACCCGTGACCGAATTCTGCTTCAACGCTCATGCCAACTAACTTCAAAAATTGCAAAGAAAATTATTACAGTTTCAAACACATCTGCTAAGGAAATCGAACGATTTCTTCCGAAATCGGTAGGGAAAATCGCTGTAACCTATCCTTCGTGCGGCTCTGAAATCAAAAAGGAATCCCGGTCAGATGCTGTGGAGATTCTCAAATCCGAACTTAAGATTGAGCCACCGTTTTTGCTTGCAGTTGGAACACGATGGCCCCGAAAGAACATGCAATTGGCGATTGATGCGACAGCCCTCCTTGGTCCAGGAACTCCTAAATTGGTGATCAGCGGAAAGGCTGGATGGGGGAATGAAACCTTGAATCCGCACGTAATGGCTACGGGATTTGTTTCAGAAAGGCAGCTAAGTGCCCTCTATTCTGCGGCTGAACTGTATCTAGCGCCCAGTTTTCATGAAGGATTTGGGATCACTTTGCTTGAGGCATTTGCTTGCGGTTGTCCAGTTGTATGCAGTTCAGGCGGCGCTCATCCTGAAGTGGCGGGAAGTGCTGCCGAAGTGATTTCTGACTTCGAACCGTCTTCTTGGGCAGAACGAATCCGGAAGTTGCTTCCAGATTCAAGTAAACTCGAACAAATGAGGGAGCTAGGGTTGCACAGGGCGGCAGAATTTAGTTGGAAACGTATGGCTCAAGAAACTTGGCAGGTTTATCAAGAGGTGTTGAAATGATTGACCCAGCATTGCTGGAAATTCTTGCCTGCCCGAATTGTGATAGCCGTCCTCCACTTCGTTTGGATACCGAACGATTAATTTGCGACATGTGTAACTGCTATCATCCAATCGAAGAGGGAATTCCAAACTTGCTCCCAGAAAGTGCAATCTCTTTAGATGAGTCGAAGGAAGGCTGATGGCGACAAAAAAAGAAATAAATGTGTTAATTCTTCATGGCCCGAACATGAACCTAATTGGTTTTCGGGAGCCTGACGTATACGGCAAGAGAACGCTAGAAGAGATTGACCACGAAATATCGGTTGAAGCTGAAGTATGCGGGATTCAGGTTCGAATTCTTCAATCGAATTCGGAGGGTGCGCTTATTGATGCCATTCAAGAACATCGAAAATGGGCAACTGGAATTATCATCAATCCTGGCGGGCTAACCCATTATTCGATTGCACTGAGGGATGCATTGGCTAGTGTTCGATTGCCAGTAATCGAAGTTCACCTTAGCAACCCTCAAGCACGCGAAGAATTTCGGCATAAGTCCGTCATTGCACCGATAGCAGTTGGGCAGATTTGTGGATTTGGCGGTTTTGGATATCTACTTGCTCTCCGAGCCATGCAAAATATGGAAGAGGAGACCGTTTAGAATGAAAACAATGCAACTTAGCCAGATCACAAGAATTCGTGAGGCGATGGAAAAGGAAGATATTGGAGCCGTTCTTCTCACCAATATGGACTCCATCGCATGGGCAACAGGATTTACTGGAAGCAGCGCCCAGGTCATTCTGACTCCGTCTACTGGCCTCTTCGTAACGGACAGCCGATACACGATTCAAGCTCATGAACAGGTCGAAGACCTTTCGATCGTAACTCAAACGCCTGGCACAGCTCAAGCCGATTTTTTAGCAGAGCAGATTCGCCGCTTAGAAATTCCAAAACTAGCTTTCGAGTCGGGCTTCGTTACGGTTTCAACTTACGACGATTGGAAAAAGAAGTTTGAAGGAGTTGAGCTAACACCTGCGGCGAACATCATTGGACCGCTGCGATGTGTCAAATTGCCTCACGAAGTTGATAAGATACGAGCGGCGTGCAAAATGGCTGACGCTTGCATGGAGCATGTGATTCGCATGATCCAACCAGGTGTTTCCGAATGGGATATTGGGCTCGATATTGAATTCTTTTTCCGCCGGCAAGGAGCCGATCTAGCATTTGAACCAATCGTTGTTAGTGGAGAACGGAGTGCAAGGCCGCACGGAAGGGCAAGTCAAAAGAAACTTGAAGTCGGCGATTTCATAACACTTGATTTTGGATGTCAAGTTGATGGGTATTGCAGTGACATTACGCGAACTTTTGTAATTGGCGAAGTCACAGACCGTCACGAACGAATCTATAACCAAGTACTAAAGGCAAATCAGGCTGCTATTGACGCAATAGAGCCAGGCAAGTCCGGCAAAGAGATTGACCAACTTGCACGAGACGTACTTGCCGAAGCAGACATGGCTCACTACATGGGGCATGGTTTGGGGCACGGACTTGGCCGGCTCGTCCATGACTTTGGAGGATTGAGTCAGAGAAGCGATACGATTTTGGCTCCTGGAATGGTGATGACAGTGGAGCCTGGTGTTTATGTTGAGGGCTTTGGCGGAGTTCGAATCGAGGACGATATTGTCGTTACGGAAACGGGCGCAGATGTGCTTACAAGTTTCCCAAAGAACTTGTTGGTTCTAAGTTAGCTTCTGCCAATGAATATCAAGATTGATTCGGTTAGCTTGGAGGCAACCGGACCTACTGTAACGATGAACCTAGAGGCAGGTAGAACGCTTGGCATATTTGGACCATCTTCTTCTGGGAAATCGAAACTATTGCGCACGATCGCAGGTCTAGAACGGCCCACCCGGGGCAAAGTGAAATTAGCCGAGGCCGCTGCAATCGCAGAAATTCGGGGGCTCACCAGAAGGGTTTCGCCACTTTCGCTTGCCAAAAGAGCAGCGGGACAAGGTGGTGCGACAAGGGTCGCCGAAGCTCTTAGCGCAACTCGACTTTGGGACCAGAAGAAGACTTCGATTTCGAGTTTTTCGAATGCGCAGTTAGCTGCTTGCGAAATTATGGTTGCACTTGCATCGCCGAGCAGAATTCTTGCTTTCGATGGACAATTCGAGTGTTTAGACCTTTGGACGCAGGCGACTGTGCTTGCGCTTATGGGAAAGCGGCTTCGAGAAGGAGCCTCTCTAATTCTTGCGAGCAATTCGGCGCAATTGGCTGGGCGGGTAGACACTTTGGTAGTTTTGAAATCGCAGAGAATTGTGTTTGCGGGTTCGATTCAGGCTTTGGAGCGAAAATTTCCACAATCCGAAATAACGATAGAAACAACGCATCACCAAGGCGTCCGGGCATTGGTTCAACCACTGAGTTTGAAAGTTGAAAAAGTTCAGGGCGGAATTAGAGCGCAGGTCGCTGAGGGGCAAAACCTTGCAGCGAAATTATTGACAGAAGGCTACGGAGATGTGAAAGCTGTGATTTGGAAACGGCCTACGGTTGAAGATTTGTTAAAGACCCTGATTACTGATTGATGTTGCTTTGCAAAGGCAGTTATCTCAATATTTTCACTATAAAGCCAACTGTTCAACAAATTTCATACTACAATGGAGTTGCTATGAGAAAAACCCATTTGTTTGTTCTTCTTGCAGTCGCCGGAATCGCTTTCGGTGCAGTGCAAGGTGAAAACTATCTCCCGGCTGGAAATATGGCACCCGCCATTGAGGGCGTAGCTCCCGATGGGAAGACGTATTCCTTGGCAAAACTTGCCAAAGAAAAGCCGGCGTTCGTGGTGTTTTGGAAGCAGAGATGCCCTCACAATGCGAAGGCTTCGGCGTTGTTCAATTCGCTCCAAAAAGCCTACGGCGAAAAAACTTCGGTTATTGGCGTGGTTAATGCTGACTCCGAAGGAGCAAAGGCGTGGACCGAGCGGTTCGCAGTGAACTATCCGCTTCTTTCTGACCCAACTAAGGCGGCAATCGGAGCCTACAAGTTGCGATATTCCATTACGACGGTTCAGGTCGGCACCAATGGCAAAATCGAAAGAGTGTTCGAGGGCTACGGTGCAGAAAGCGTCAAAGCGCTTAATGAGGCAATGGCAAAATCGGCTGGAATGAAAATGGTCGAAATTGACTTTTCCAGCGCACCGGGGACGCTTACATGGGGTTGAACCTACTAAATCCAGCTTTCCTGGTCAGGAAGGCAAAAACGTAATGCCCAACTTTGCAGTTGGGCATTACTATATTAAAGGGCCCCTTTGAAGAGGGCGTTGTGGTTCATTTACATCATCGGAACGACATGCTTCTTCATAGGTAACAAAACTCTTCTTCATTGCCATCTTGCACTTGCTACAGTTGCCAGCCATCTTAGAAGATGTGTTGCAATGGGAACAGACATGGGCGACACGGCCTTTCATCATCGAAGTTTCAGAGCCGCAAGGGCATTTGCCCGCCTTCATCGAAGCCATGTCGCATTTCGCGCAAACATGGGCGGTTGTCTCCATCTTCTTCATTCCTGTCTGGGCAATTCCGAACGGAACAGCCACTATGGCGAAAGCGAAAAGGGTTACTAGTAATAGGATTTTGTTCATTTGTTTGACCTCCAAAGTCATTTTTCGAAGGGGAAATGCAAAAATGGTAAAAGGAGTTCCGCTCTCGTTACGGAACTTTTGGAATGGCAAACTCATTCACATCGCAAGGAAACACTCATTGGTACCGCGCAGGCTTGACCGCGCAAACAACCAACTTGGAAGTGGGTAATGATACAAACGATTTTAGGAATACCAGGGGAAAAGCGCGGTCAAGCCCGCGCACTCCCAAAGACGAACTCCGGAGCATTATTTTTGAGCTTACGAGGACAGACACGAGATTTTGAAACCGCTATTCGAGGCGAGCTTCCGGTTTTGTACCGGGTCGCAAAACGAATGGCGAAGTCGGCGTTTGAGGCCGAAGACTTAGTGCAGGAAACTCTCATTCGGGCGTTTTCAGCTTGGAATCGGTTCGACGGACGCCACCTAAGGGCATGGCTTTTGCGAATTCTCTACAACGAAAACCTCGCAAGATTTCGAAAGCCTGAACCTGATCTTCAGCTATCCGATTTCGATTGCGAAGAACCGTTTCGAGACGATCTTTGGGTTTCAGTTGCGAATCGTGACCAAGCGCAAACGATTCTTCAGCAATTAGAATGTCTGGAAAGTCATCATCGGCTCGTGATTCAGCTTTGCGATGTGGAAGGCATGTCGTACGAAGAAGTTGCGTCGGTTCTCGATGTTCCGGTTGGCACGGTTCGATCCAGACTCTTTCGGGGCCGAAACGTCTTGAGAGAACGGGTACTTGCGGCGATGGGGGGAAGCTTTGAATAAAGTTGATTGGTACGCATATTTGGATGGAACTCTCTCCGCTGACGAGCGAGTCATTGCAGATCAGACTCTCGCTGAAGATGCCAATGCCAAGGGGCAATTGAACGAAGTGCGAGAATTCCTTGCAAGCATAAGGAGAGAAGGACTGTCAGAAGAAGTTCCGCTAAGCCGATTGCAGGCTATGGTGCCAAAGCAAGCCAAGGTTTCATTTCCGCAATTGGCTTGGAAGCCAGCCCTTGCCGCCGGAATCTTGATGGCTGCTATCGGGATTGCGCGAGTGGATCGCCGACCGGCTTATGAAGCCCTTGCCGCCAAGAGTTTTACCGAAGCGGCTGCTTGGATTGAAGATCGAAATGGGATCAAGTTAGCTCGAATTCCGCAAAATATCGGAAGGATTATTGAATCCGAACGAACTCCAGATTCTGGTTGCTTTTGCATCCAGATAGATGGCAAGATCGTGCATCTCAGTTATACGAAAGACGAAGCCAAGATCAACGGTTTGATAGCTCAAGTTGGTTCGAATGATGGCTTCATGTCGGGCAATGGTAAGGTGGCCTTTCGAGCCGACAAATTGGTTTGGATCGTGGATGGCAAAGACAGCTCAACAAATTGGAAAGTTGCTAGAGAAGCGGCAAAGCAACTCAGAGTTTAGCGACTTCCCATTTTGAAAGGAACAACCTTTAAGATGAGTCAAGTCTGCAATTCTATGGGCAATATTGGCCTCAGCCCGTGAAATCTCAATATTGAAACTTCCAAAATCCCTAGATCTCCCCAAAAACCTGCATCCCTCAAGATACAATGGTCGTAAGGTATCAGCAACACGTGGCGGATTGGTTTTATATCGGGCATTATGGGCAACTCGGCCCGCTCACCCTCGATCAAATAGAAGAGTTGATCGAAGGGGGTGTTGTAGTGCGCGAAACTTACATCTGGTGCTCTGGAATGCCGCAGTGGCTCCCCGCAGACCATGTTTCTGACCTCAAAGCAAAATTTGCCATGGCGCCGGCAATGATGGCTCCACCGCCGCCGCCAAATATGTCAGGCTCTGCTCCGCCTATCATGCAGCCTCAAGCGAGTGGCGGCTATCAACCTTACGGTTCGCACTCAACTGTTCAAGGCTCTTATCCTGCGATTTCTCCAATGGGCAATTTTCCGGCTTTGCGCAGTGACAAGTCGAAAGTAGCTGGTGGGATATTGAACATAGTGCTTCCAGGGGTCGGGAGGATGTATCTTGGTTATGCTGCGATTGGGGTCATTCAGCTGTTTGTTACTCTTTGTACCGGCGTTGGATACCTTTGGCCGCTCATAGACGGCGTTCTAATTCTAACTGGCAACGTGAAATATGATGGGTATGGCAGGGTCCTGAAGGACTAAATACTTTTCAATATCCCAAAAATCGCCGATATGCCCCAATCACCTTTCTGATGTAGTTTTGAGTCTCGCGATAAGGGGGGACTTGATAGTTGTTTCTTCGCACGGTGCCCGAGCCTGAGTTGTACGCTGCCAGAGCCAATATCAGCGACTCATAGTCATTGCCCGTGATTTTCTTATACTTGTCAATATGGCCGCGAATGACGCGAGTCGTGCCATATAGATTCTGCATGGGATCGTAAGCATTAGTAATTTTTAAACTCTGTGCTGTTCCTGGCATTAGTTGCCCTAAACCCATCGCACCAGGACCGCTTCGACTGTCCGGATTGAAACCGCTTTCGACCAGTACCATCGCCATGATGAGGCGAGAGTCAACGCCATAGCGCCTGCTAAATCCAATGATTCCTTGAGCAATCTCGATAGCTTGCGCGTCGCTCAACCGCTTGTTGTAGCCCTTGATGTATGCAGCGTAGCTCATCATTATTTCGGAATCACTAAGCGTCCAATTTGAAGCTACAGGATTCCCCTTTCCGATTGGGCCCGAAAGCGGCGGCTTAGTCGTGGGGTGCTTGATCTTGGTCGGAATCTTCGGACGTTCGAGGGCCTCCAAGCGAGCGATATCTGCTTCGGGTGCTGCACCCAAAAGTTCAGCACGAAGCGATGAAGTCTCAGTTTGTCTCGATGCACGTATCAAGAGCCTGCAATGGACTTCGTTGCCCTGGAGCCAGGAAATTGGAGCTCTGGATTCAATATCAACCGTGCTTTCGTCCAGCCGTTCAAGCAAAAAAGTTGTCTTTCCGCCAATTGAAAAGGACCCTTTGATCACGCCTGCTATTTCAATTGTCTTTGTCCCGATCAAGACATCCAGTGCAGAAACTTCGCAAGCGGCTTTGATTCCGAGTTGCTTTCGCATGGCGACATATTCTTTGAGCGTTTGTCCGAAGCCGCTCGAAAATGCGAGAGCTGTAAGGAGTAATGCGGGCAGGAGTCGTGGGGGCATGGGTGTTGATGTTGTCGGTTTTTGGTTATTGGTTATTGGTTGTCGGTTGGCGACGGGGGACAAGTGCTGATTCGAGAAAGCGGAATTTCTTACTAATTCTTTCAGTACAGACGCATCGGTTATTCGAAAACCAACAACCAATAACCAACAACAATTTCAAAATGGCGGAGAGATCGGGATTCGAACCCGAGAAGGGTTTAACCCCTTACCCACTTAGCAGGCGGGCGCTTTCGTCCACTCAGCCATCTCTCCGCGACGATCCTAGTATACATGATCGGCTTTTTAGGCTGGAAGTTGGAACTGGACGGAATGTTGGCAAGTTGTCTGCAAGTGGTTTGCATGTTGCTGGCAAGTTAAGTTGAGGTCAGCAGTTTGCGGTTGGCGGTCCGCACTCTCCACTCTCCACTCTGCATTCTGCACTCCGCCTTCCGTTATTCACCGCAATCCACGATCGGCAAT
>JANNJE010000100.1:0-4137 GCA_031405735.1 Armatimonadota bacterium
GGAGAAAGCACACCAAACACTATGACTAGCGAATCAACAGCCACAAGCGAACCCGAAGTATCGGCGTCCGAGTACATCATTCCGTATCCAGATCGAAAGCCAAAAGACGGCGATGAAGTCGGCGTTTTCGAGACCGAAAAAGGAAAGATCGTCTTCATGTTCTTCCCAGACAAGGCGCCTAAACATGTTGCCCAAATGAAAAAGCTACTTAAGAATGGCTTTTATACCGGCACTAGATTCCATCGTTGCATGAACAATTTCATGGTTCAAGGCGGCGATCCGAATTCAAAGGACCTTGCAAAGTCTGGAATGTGGGGCACTGGCGGATATGTCGAAAATGGCAAAGAAGTGAACATTCCCGCAGAATTTACAGACATCAAGCACTATCGTGGCGTTTGCAGTGCAGCTCGGTCACCAGATCCGAACTCGGCTTCGAGCCAGTTCTTCTTGATGCAAGCCAATTATCATTCGCTGGACGGACAGTACTCCGCATGGGGACAAATACTATCTGGAATGGATGCGGTTGACAAAATCGTTCTCACAGGCGATCCTAACCCGCAAGCGAACGGTGCTGTTGAACCTTCTGCCGCCATTGTGATCACAAAGGCATCGCTAGAAAAATGGCCAGTGAAGTAGTGGGGAGATTGTAAGGCTGTCTATTTTGGATTGCCGATGTGGAGAGCGGGCGATAGCTCCTTCCCCCGTCAATAGCGTCAGCCCTTTGGTTGTGCAAGATTTCCATTGACGGGGGAAGGCTAGGATGGGGGCGATGCGCGGGATTCGGAGTGAAAGATTCGAAAACAACTAACAGCAAACAACCAGTAACGACTTCCACCCCCCACTCCGCCCTCCCCCGCAGACGCTAAGCATGAAGAGATTAAGGTTCGCGGTCTGCAGGGGAGGGATTCGCGCCCGCCAATAACTAACAACGATCCCGCCGGGTAAATTCCTCCTATGCTTGATCCCCGCGTTGCCAAACTTGCCGAAGTACTCGTCACCCACTCGACCGAACTCACTCCCGACGACCGGGTGATGATTCACGGCTTCGATATTCCTGACGAGGCGGTCTCTGAAGTGGTTCGAGCCGCACAGGCGATGGGGGCAAAGGTGTACGTCAAGACGGAGCATGCCCATGTCATGCGCCAACAGTTTTTGGAAATGACGGAATCCAACGCTGAACTTCTAGCTGATATTGACAGCTATGCCATGGACAAAATGACGGCGTACATCGGGATGCGCGGCAATCCAAATGTGTTTGAAAACGCGGATGTTTCAGGCGAAAGAAAATCCATCTGGCAAAGGCTCCATTCTGAGCCGGTCCACATGAAACGCCGCGTGCCGAACACAAAGTGGGTGGTTTTGCGTTGGCCGAATGCTGGGATGGCGCAACAAGCGAAAATGTCAACCGCCGCGTTTGAAAGCTTCTATTTCGACGTTTGCACTATGGATTACGGCAAGATGGCAAAGGCGGTAGGGCCTCTCAAAGACCTGATGGACAAGACGGACAGAGTCGAAATCAAGTCTCCCGGAACGGATTTGACATTCTCGATCAAAGACATCGGTTCCGTGCCATGTGTAGGCAAGCGCAACATCCCCGATGGCGAATGCTTTTCATGTCCTGTAAAAGATTCGATGAACGGGACCATTCAATACAATACGAATTCGCTTTACTTAGGGCAGGAATACAGCAACATTCGATATGTAGTCAAGAATGGCAAGATTGTCGAAGCCAGCGCAGGCGCGATGACCGACAAGCTCAACGAAATTTTAGATACCGATGAAGGCGGACGATATTTTGGCGAATGGGCGCTCGGCTTTAACCCGTACGTGCTTCATCCGATGCTGGATACCCTCTTCGATGAGAAGATTGCTGGCTCGTTCCACCTTACTCCGGGCAACGCTTACCCGCCTCCTGGTGGAAATGGAAACACTTCAGCCATTCATTGGGATACCGTTCTCATTCAGCGCCCTGAATATGGCGGCGGAGAGATTTGGTTTGATGGCAAGTTGGTTCGGAAAGACGGGCTGTTCGTGCTTCCTGAGTTAGAGGGATTGAATCCGGAGAATTTGGTCTAACCGCCAATATAGAGCTTTGAAGCACCCATCAACGTTCGACTATCTTTGGCCATCCATCCACAGAAACAATTCCCTTGTAAGTGCGTATCTTCTTCCAAGTTTGCAAGTCAAAAACAAATTTGATAGGAGGCAGTGCACCTAGTTTCGTTTTGTTTGCTAGTTTGAATGAAACATTTTCCTTTTGAAAGCTTGTGAGACTTTTCGGCAATAAAGTGCTTCCATCCCTCTTTCGACTGAAAGTTTCCATGGTTATTTTCAAGGAGTCTATTCCAAAATCGCCGAGCGGAGGGATCGTGGTAATAAATTTGGCGTTATCGTGATACCAGAGCATTCGTTCATTGAATAAATTAAGCTTGGCCCGAAGTTGTACATTACGGCTCTTCACCTGCCCGGGCCGAAAATGACCGACACTTTGGCTAAGGATTTCAAACGAGTTTCCCTCCTTAGTCGTGACTGTAATCGTTCGAGGTATCGAAAGGGCCAGTTGTCCGTTAACTTTTTCTAGATATAGGCCCTTGACGATTGCTGTGTCTGTAGAATGAATGGGTACTGCCACGGTTTCCGCCAGTTCGATCTCTCGCATTCCGGCTTCAAAGGTAGTCCATGTTTTCAGCAGATCGCCATTTGGTCCAACCGTTCTAAAATAACTCCGTCCTCCCACTTTAGCGTGTTGGTTTCTATAGTCTACATGGGTCGTTCGTAATACCTCGACTACTGAGCGGGTTTTCGGAATGTGTTTTATCAACTGTAGTTCTGCTCCTAAGTTTTCCATTGGGATAATCTTCCAACGGTTCTCTGCCATTTTATGTTCGGATGGCTTGATAACTGTATTCGCAGGAGCAAATTTCGTGATAGTAAGGTCTGCCAATATTCGATTTGGAGCACTTGATGTACTGAGCACTAATCTCATGGACTTAGGTGTTTCGTCGTAGCCATTAGGGATGCAAAAAACAGCAATAGAGCCTCTTCCATAAGAACGTCTTATGGGCCACTTGACTTTGTTTGGCAAGAAGAGTTCCGCCTTAACGATTACCTTTGGCATGTTAACTGGCTTTCCGTCCCGTTGAAACTCGACGACAACCCCTGAAGCATCTGACTCAGAGAATCGCCATTCGACACCCTCCACTTTGCTAATCAGGTTGCCAGGAGCCCCTTCTTTTTCAGACAAAATAACAGCCGTGACGCCTACTAATGGGTCTTCGTCGCGTTTTAGTTGACTGAGGCTTATAGGTAGCAGGGCATTAATATTCTTTACAAGTATTAGAAAGCAACTAGTGAATAAGTAGCAGCTCAACAGAAGAAAGATTGTAAAACGGCTACTCCACCTATAAGACAATGGAATGCAGGTCAGCGCTAGTGATACCTTGAACTCATTCACTATTCGCAATGGCAGATTTCTGTGTTAAAGTTATCAAAACAATGACCGGGTCTTTCCGGGTCATTATCAATCAGACAAGCAGCACCTTCGTCAGCACAGATACCAGTTTCGATGCTCCATGCGCACATAAGACATTCCGATTTCTTGTCAATTGATTTTGAGCCAATGAGGCTCAACCCAGCGAGGCCAATTAAAATTGGTACTACTATTGTAAGCAATTTTCGTTTCATGGTTTTCTCCGTGAAAGTGTTTTTGCCCGATTCATGTAATTTCACCAGGGCTAATTACACTTACTAGCTAACAGTAACACACACACACACACAAGTGCACTGGTAAAAATACCTGATGTATGGAAATTCAACAAAGCTACCCGCCAATATACATCTTCGCCGCATCCCGCAAGGCTCGAATCTCCGAACCTATCATGCCATCCGTTCGCTCCCTATATTTTTGGAAGCACTCGTTAGCTTTAATCGAGTTGTCAAATTGTTGATAGATGCGTCCCAGCACGAACCACGCCCTCTGGACTTCAGGAATAAGGATCGTTTCGCGGTCGGCGCTTCTTGAATTTAGGAGCGTAAACGCATCGCCTGCCTTTCCTTGAAACAGAAGTACTTCCGCAAGGTTCACTGTTCCGGCAGGCGCATAGCTGGAAGAGCGTTTGATCGTGCGGCGGTACATTT
>JANNJE010000101.1:0-3864 GCA_031405735.1 Armatimonadota bacterium
CGAGATCGGCCACCTGCAGGCCGGTGTGGTGTGGTTTAAGGATCTTCGCCATCTACTTACGTACTCCTGATCATTTCAGCGTTCTGGTTTCCGCGCGCCGATCGCGATGATCTCCATGTCGAGCAGCTCTCTCATCACCTCGAGCTCAACGTCCAGCCGACCTCTTGTCAGGGCCATGTGATGCGCGGGACCGGCGCTGATCCAATCGCGCAGCGCCGCCTCCCCATTGGGATGATCGAAGATGAAGCTGCCACTCGGGCCGTTGAGCTTCGTGAAGGTGCCTGCTTGCCGGAATAATAGAAGTACATAACCGATCCAATCGTAACCAAACTTGCCAACACAGCTACGAGTTTTGTCCATTTGTCTCCCAGCAACCCCAAGCAAGTTAGAATAAAGACGCTGGATAGCAACACGGGTCCAATAACAAATGGATCATTCATTTTGTTTTTCAAGCCTAGTTTGTCAATTACAATCTGTCAGGACCACCAAGTGTCACTTCTTCAAATACTTAACCCAGGGCAACCCCGGAAGAGAAAGGGTTTTCATATCGTCTGAGAGTTGGAATGGTACGGGTACCCGGCTCGAATCCGGAGCCGGTTTCCCGTCCTCGATCGTAGTCACCATGGTCAGGTCGTTGCCCTTCAATGTGTAAGTGCCACTTGCAGACTTTTCCCGACGCTCGCCTTGAGCTGGCGTCTCTATCGACTTGGTTTCGAACGTCCCATCTTCCCGGAAAATGTGCTCTTGCATGAGAGATGAACCAGGTTCTCCCATCCCTTCAATTGCAGCTGCATCGGTGACGTATGTCCCCGAGAATTTCTTGCTGCCGCATCCTATGCCCAGTACCGTAAAACAGAGAAGAATTAAAAGCGTGCGTTTCATTTGAATTCCTCGGTCCCCTACGGCACCGTCACGACGCTCACAATCCCGCTCAACGCACCGACTCGAACATTGTTCTCGATCCCCTGAACGCGGTATTCCCTTTGCTCGGGTTGGCCGGCGACAAGTGGAGCGGTATTGTCAATAATTTTTGCCATGCGCATTTCCAAATCATACTCCAAGAACATTGCACGAACGAGAGGACATTCACCGGGCACTCCTGCACAGTAGCCAACTTTCCCGATCAGTCAACCAACCTTGTAGATTGGCCCCACATACTCTGTTTATGCCTCCACACACCCTGTAGATGCTCCCACGAACCTCGTGGATGCTTCCACGAACCCTGTAGATGCCCAAACGAACCTCGGGGATGGCCGCCCACACTCTGATCGTGCCCGCCCAGACCCTGTTTATGCTCCCCCCACACGCCCTTATCCTGCCCCCTACAACCCGTATTCAGCGTCCTACAGCCCTTATAGTGCCCGATACAACCTGTATCCTGCCCCCTACAACCCGTTTTTAGGTTTCTAGAACTTGAATTTCCCAAACCACTACTCTTATTCAGTCCAATTCAGGCACGATTCCGCTTCCGAGAGCTCAAAACCATGCCAGCCAGAGGTCGAAGACAAGCTCACCCATCGGGTTCTGGCGGATTTCGGACGAGTTTCATCGGACTGGAATGACATTCTCCCTTCCTTTGAAGGAAGGGCTGGGGATGGATGGCGAATATTTCACAACGTGTCTGAACGCAATTATCCCAAAGTGTCTAAACGTGTTCTGAAATATGCGAAGCAGAATCGGAACGAGCCAACAAGTGCGGAGACGATACTATGGAACAGGTTGAAAGCCAGCCAGATTGGCTTCAAGTTCTCTCGCCAAATTGTATTCGGAAACTACATTGTTGACTTCTGTTGCCGTTCGCACAAGGTCGTGATCGAGCTTGATGGAGAGTCGCACGACAAGCTAATAGAAGAAGATATGGCACGGGACGAATTCTTAGTTGGGCTGAAGTACTTAGTGGTGAGACTTCCCAATTCTGAAATTTACGATCATTTGGATGAGGTCGTTGAGCACATTCGGTGTTTGTGCGAAGATCGGCCCCAATGGCGATATTGATGTCATAGAACGTTCCCTCCTTTGAAGGAGGGATTAAGGGTGGATGGCGGAGACTGCACAGCATGGAATCTTAGCGATCAGATACCTTCGCTAACCATCAGAGCCGAACGGTACAAATGGGGAAATAACCGCCATCCATCCCCAACCCTTCCTTCAAAGGAAGGGAGATCGTGCTCGATGGTTCTGATTAAATTCTCCCTGGGGATTATTGCGTCCGGTCAAGTTCTGACGGGTTCCGGTCGAGTTCTGGCGGCATTGATGTAAAATCAGAATTGTGGATAACGTAGATAACGACCTAGTGCTACGCCCATGCCCGATATGTGCCGGAACAAACTTTGCATGGGGCAAGACTGAAGGCTTTTTCTCCTTTGTGCGAGACGATCTACGAGGTCTTAGCCGCTATTTGAGGACGTACCGACCCTATAAGGCCCGGGTCTGCAACGGCTGTGGAAACATACAAATCTTTGATGTTAGGCCTTAGGTTGGTGCATCCGGCTCACCCGTCTGAGTTCTGTAGGTTTCGCTTGCACTGACAAGCTCGTTCCTCGCTTGACAGTGGCACGAACGAAAGGAGATATCCCGGGCACTTGCTACTGACTCACCACAGAATGGAACCGGCTAACGACTGTGAGTAAGTCGAATACCGCTCCTGACGACTGGTAGCACTGTCAGGCTCACCCGTCGCCTTCAGGCTCGCTTGTCCCTGTCGAGTTTTCGATTCGCGCGTGAAATTTGGATCGTGTGGCCTCGATAACTGCCCCCAAAGGTTCTGAGAGAGCAATGGTATAGCTATGTGTAACACCATCACTTTCGACTGCATGAACGCCTGCAGCTGAGATCATGGAAGAAGAAGTGTCTAAGAGGTATTGATCGACCAAATCTGAGAGTTCACCGGCACAGGATGTGTAAGAACCTGATTGGTTTAAGTCGAACATTGACTGATCCCGAAATACTTTTAACGTGACTTCAATAAACTTTAATGGCTTATCAGGATACGTTTGGAAATGCAACATTCCAGGAGCGCTCGCTTCGAGGATTCGAGTTTCCTCCGATTCTTCCGGCCCTTCCACTTTTATTGGGATCTGCTTTAAGAGCAGTTCGTCGAGCAAAGTACGAACAGAGAAAAGCTTGTTGTGTCCCTGAATGTAAAGACACTCCCGCTTAAAGTCTTCACCGACAGTTTCAAGCATATTCTTTTCAGGTGGTACGTCCGAACGGTCAAAGAATGCTACTCTTATCCGAAACGGAGCCCAACTTTGCTGAAGGTGACCAAATCCAACAATCGGTATGAGGCGTTGTCCTCGTAGACGGGGTAGGACTCTCGTCTCATATCCCAATCGCTTTGCTTTTTTGAGTGCTTGGGAAGTGAGTGCGAGCCTATGGACAAGGTGAACTTTTCGGACGCTTATTCCTGCTAATCGGACGTCATTGACTTTCCCTTCGACCTCGTCGAGCCACATTTTGTCGTTTTTGCCTGAACGATCTCGACACTCAGATAAGTCGACGACCTCTCCAATCTCGGTTGGGGCAAAGACAGCGCAGTCGAAATTGCGGAAACCGCCATCAATGTCGGCGATCGGACAGGGCGACTTGATTCGTACACCATGAGGCGACAACACTCGCTCAATATCAGCTACAAACAGCTCGAACAGTCGGTCATCTCGTGGTCGGCCACGATTGCGGCGACGTTTCCCCTTGCTCAGTAGTTTCCTCCCCTACGCCAATGCCATAGGCATGATGACGCAGAAGTAGCTGTTGGGATCGTCGGCGGCCCGGCAGTACCGTCGCGATGCTCCCTACTTCGTCGACAAGATGCCGAACAACTTTGCGAGCATCGGGCTTCTGAGCCTGGCGCTGCCGAACGCCAGG
>JANNJE010000102.1:0-3737 GCA_031405735.1 Armatimonadota bacterium
ATGCTGCATGGGGCGGTCAGCGCGCTCGGGCGCGAAGCGCGCACGCAGGGCGGCCATGTCCGGCGTCTGGCCCGCGGCGAGGCCGGCGTCGAGGAGGGTGGCGAGTTCCGCCTCGCAGCCGCGGTCATGCGCCAGCGCCAGTCGCTTTAAGAGCGCGGGGTAAGTCCATACCTGAGACTCTTTCAGGTTTTCCAACAATTGTGCGAATAGATCCATTCACAGGCAAGGATTTTGCCTATTCCCCGACGGCGACTTCATACAAGCTTTATAGTCTCGGCAGCGATTTTCGGGACGATGGCGGCGAGACAAATGAATCGGCTACTGCACCTGATCTTTTGATTGAAAATAGCTTATGAAGCAATTGTGACGGCGTCAGGATCGGGCATTTTTTCAAGCATTTCCCTTGCATCAATTGGCTTTTCAATCTGCTCATCGCTGATCACGCGGCCATCTTTGAACTTAATGATGCGCTTGCAGTGATTCGCGATGTCCATTTCGTGGGTAACGATCACAACGGTCTTGCCCATTCGATTAAGGTCTTGGAATAGAGCCATGATCTCTTCCGCGGTACGCGAATCCAGGTTTCCAGTAGGCTCGTCGCCCAAAATCAAAACGGGATTGTTGACAATTGCACGTGCGATCGCTACACGTTGTTGTTGGCCACCCGACAGCTCGTTCGGACGATGGTTAGCTCTTTGCTCTAATCCAACCATTTTAAGTGCAGCCATCGCTTTTTCCGCACGATTTCGATCTCCGGCATAAATTAGAGGCAATTCGACGTTCTTGAGTGCAGAAGTTCGCGGCAGTAAGTTGAAGGTTTGAAAGACGAATCCAATGTACTTGTTCCGAATCGAAGCCAATTCATCCTCGCTCAGTCCGGCAACATCTTGTCCGCTGAGCCAGTATTCGCCCGCTGTCGGCCGGTCTAGGCAGCCGATTGAATTCATAAACGTTGATTTTCCGCTGCCAGAAGGACCCATGATCGCCACAAACTCTCCCTCATAAATAGTTACGTCAACGGTACGCAAAGCATGAACAACAAGGTCGCCCATCACGTAGTCTTTGCTGAGAGTTTTTGCTTCAATGATTGGCTTCATTCGTGTCTCAATGCCTCGATGGGGTCAAGTCGGCTGGCGCGCATTGCCGGATAAAGTCCAAAAAAGATACCAACCAATGCAGAGAATCCAAACGCCAGTACGATAGATTGAACACTTACTGTTGGTGGAACGAGCATTGCCCGCGCAACGATTTGAACTCCCAGTGATCCTAACACTATGCCTAATACGCCCCCTGATATGCACATCGCTACACTTTCGAGCAAAAACTGGGTCAAAATGCTCTCTCTTTTAGCGCCAATTGCCTTTCGAAGTCCTATTTCGCGAGTTCGTTCCGTAACGCTGACGAGCATGATGTTCATGATTCCAATTCCTCCAACGAGTAGGGAAACGGAAGCAATACCAGCCAAGAGCAAGCTGAGTAATCGGGTCTGGTCTTCGACCTGCTGAAGCATTTCGCCTTGGTTGAAAACTCGGAACATGGATTCGCCAGATGCGTTCTTACGCTTGACTGCCAGAGTGTCTTCAATCTGCTGTTGCGTGATTAGCAGAATTGTTGAGTCCATGACTTGAACTGAAATCTGGTCTAAGTTCCTTTTACCCAGCAATCGCTTTTGAGCGGTTTCAAGAGGAATGTAAATCTGGTCGTCGGGGTTCATCATTCCCGATCCGCCTTTGTAATCTATCACTCCGACAACGTCGTAATTTTGGCCAGCAATTCGAATCGTTGCGCCTACTGCGGTATTTCCTCCAAAAAGAGTGTCGTAAACCTGATATCCCAACACAGCAACCTGTTTTTGCATTGCGTTATCTTCCAGGGTGAACCAGGCGCCCGATTGCATCTTTGTTGCATTTCGAATGATCGCCATCTGCGGCTCGACGCCCATGATGGTGGTTTGGGCACTCTTTCCGCTGAATTGAACGGGCTTGTTTCCTCGAACGGCACCGCTGATCAAAGAAATCGATTGAACATTTTTCTTAAGGTCGTCAACGTCTTCCATCTTTAGCGATGCGCCTGTGTTTGAACCCATGTTTTGCCCACCACGCCGCCAATCTGGCATAACGGTGATCATGTTCGAGCCCATCATTTCGAGGCTCTCGATGGATTTTTTCTTCGTGCCTTCGCCGATGCCGATCATGGCAATAACCGAGCCCACACCGATGACAACGCCGAGCATGGTTAGAGCTGAACGAAGCTTGTTGGCAATGATTGCGCCCAATGCGCTGGTGAAGCTGTCGCCGAGAGTCATTCTATCTTCCTCCGCCCGCGCCGCCAGGACGCGATCCGCCGCCGCCCATGCCGCCGCCTGCACCGCCAGGACGAGATCCGCCTCCGCCGCCGGAAGCACCCGTTGCACGGGAACCGCCCATATTCGGCCTGCCGCCCGCCAAACCGCCACCTTGTTGCGCCTCAACCATTCTCTGCTGAGTTTCGCGAAGCTGCTTCAAGTTGATCTCTGCAACAACTACTTCTTCGCCTTCTTTCAGCCCGGAAAGCAGTTCGACTCCATCGTTGCCCGATTCTCCCAATTCTACTTTTCGCTTTTCAGGCATCTTTGGGTCTGCTGATTTGACCAAAACGAACGTACCTGATTCATCGCTCTTCACAGCTTGTGATGGTACCAACAACGTATTGGGCTTGCTCAATGTGATGAACTCGCACGTTGCGTTCATACCCGGCACTAGCCTCACCTTTTGATCTAGCTTTGGCAGAAGCTCCACTCGAACTGTAATTGCAGTAATGCTGTTTGCTGTTGTTGCCGAAGGGTTAACTCGCCGGACAATGCCGTCAATCTGGACACCAGGAAACGCTTCTGTTACGACTCGCGTCCTTTGCCCTTCCTTTACGTTAGAAATATCGGCTTCGTCTACAGCGCAATCTACAAAAAGTCGCGTGATATCGCTTAACTGAACGATGTTCGAGCCAGCAGAAAATTGGCTGACCCCTGGGGGGATAACGGTGCCTTCTTCGGCATATTTCAGCGTCACTACGCCGTCTCGCGGTGCTAAAACTGTAGTAGATTCAAGCTGGACTTTGGCATTGTCCAAGGCAACGCGGCTCCGAACAGCACCTGACTCAGACGCTGAAAGTTCCCCGGCTCTCACATTGTTTGTGAGCCTCGCGTCCTTTGCCCGCTTCAAATTGACCTCCGCCGCCTTTACGGCTGCTTGCGCTTCACGCAAATCGCGCTTGGAGGTTTCTACGAGGCTTCCTTGAGCCTTGGCATCGTCCCTGCCTGCCGCGGCGCGATCCACAGAAAGTCTTAGCGTTCGTTCTTCGGAAGCAAGGTCTTGGTCAATGTTTTCTCTGCGCAGCTTTGCGGTTTCGAATGAAGAACTTGCCGCTTCAAATGCTGCCACTGCACGATCAACGGATGATTGAGGCACATAGCCCTTTGCGAGCAAATCCCTTTGCCGTTCTAGGTCAAGCCTGGCAGCTTCGTTTGATGCACGAGTTTGCCGTAAGGCGCCTTCAGCGTCTCGTTTTCTTTGAGGGCCGGTTATCTTCAAGAATCGGTCCAATTCCTGTTTTGCAGTTTCCCACTGAGCTAAAGCTGTATCAATCTGAGCATTGCTGGAAATCGGTGCACGAATATCCGAAATGCGAGCCTTTTCAAGCCGAATTCGAGCCTGTTCGAGGGTTATTTCCGCATCTCGAACTGATGACGAGCTATTTGCGAC
>JANNJE010000103.1:0-2112 GCA_031405735.1 Armatimonadota bacterium
TCAAGTTGAGCCACGATAAAGGAACCACCATCGGCTGAAACTGCATCGTCCACTAGTTGTTTGGTTACAGCACCATTTGCACCAGGCACGACCACGATTTGATTTTGGCCATAATCGTCAACGAGAATCATAGCCGTTCCAGAAGGCAGCGACTCATGAATTGCCATGGTCGAAGTCTCTACGCCAGAAGATTTCATTTGCTGGATGAGCGATGTGCCAAACCCGTCGTCGCCCACGCAACCGACAAAATTGACTTTATGCCCTAATTTCCCAATCGCTACGGCTTGGTTTGCTCCCTTGCCTCCAGGGTGTTCTGAGAAATCCGTTCCAAGCAAGGTTTCGCCTGGATTTGGGAAGCGGTTGCATCGGAACACTAGGTCCATGTTTGCGCTGCCGATAACCCAGATTGGTGATTCTTGGCTCATGGGGAGGGAATGGGTTTGGGGAGTACGGTATGGGGCACACGGTCTATAGGACATATAGGTCTCATAAGTCCTATAGACCCTATTCTTCTAATAAACACCCCGGCCTATTCTTCCGTTCTAAAAATTCTATGCCGGATGATGTCGTCGTTGATTCCCATCAGGCGGCTCATTTCGGCTGGGACATCGGCAGGGGCTTCAAACGCCATCAGGATATAGTTGCCCTCTTTATAGCCACTGATTTCGTAGGCCAGCTTTCGCTTGTCCCATTTGCCTGCACTGGCGACTGTGCCGCCTTTGTCTTCGACCAGCTTTTTGAAGCGGTCTGCAACTTTCTGAACGTCCGCGTCAGCCATTTCAGGCTTGACGATATACATGGTTTCGTATTGATTCATATTATCCCTTCGGTCTTTCGGCCAAACACAAAAGTAGATGGCAGGGTGATCAACGATGGTACCAGAAAATAAGTGTTGAGGATGCAAGGCTCGAGCAAAAAGGATGCTGGAAGTGGATGCGAGCATTTAACCACTTTACGGGCATTTTTGAGTCCCTCCACGGCATAAATGCCGAATTCAAGTGTTTTCACAGGCAAAAATACTTGTTTATGACTAAAAAGTATAGGATTGTAACTTCTTTCGGTGTATGATGTTTCGTATCGAACTTAGGGCTTTAGAACGGTTAGTGTTTCTGGGTTCGGGATTTTGAGGAGGACATATTATGAAAAAACTAATCTTTATGGCTGGTCTTGCCAGCATCGCAGTCGGCGCTTCCGCGCAGACCTTATTCTGGTCCGGCAACACAGCCGGTGGGCCGACCTTCGCTCGCCCAACAGGCATGGCAACTGTGTCGGGTGCTTCTACTCACAGCTACGAGGTAATCCCATTCTGGGTAACCGTCACCAGCAACTACGTTATGGAGCTGGACGGCGGACCTAGGTCAGGAACCCACCTTGACACATTCGCACTTGTGTACGGTGCTGGCTGGAACGCGGCTACG
This sequence comes from Armatimonadota bacterium, assembly GCA_031405735.1. Taxonomy (GTDB): domain Bacteria; phylum Armatimonadota; class Fimbriimonadia; order Fimbriimonadales; family Fimbriimonadaceae; genus JANNJE01. Next base: position 1,419 of record JANNJE010000103.1, read on the forward strand.
CCACTCACTGGCTTGATCAATGGTGATGACGACTATAGCCTTGCGTTTAGTCTTCTCGCGGGTAGTGGACAGGGATTTGCATCCAGCAGAATAGCCACTGCCAGTGGTGGTAACTTTAATGCGGGTGGCCTGCCTCTCACCGCTAATACTCAGTACTATGCAGTGGTCACCGGTTGGAGCACTGAATCTGGTACCTATATCGGCGCCATTGGTGGCGGTCAAGGCACCGTTAATCGTGGCGTGGTTCCTGAGCCTGCAACTATGGCAGCTCTCGGACTTGGCGCACTTGCTTTGATCCGACGACGACGAAGCAAATAAGCTAATTAGCTTATAGATTCAAATTCGGACTTCCTTAGGGGAGTCCGAATGTTTTTTGTTTTGGTTCGGATTTGTAAGGGTTTGTTCGGATTGGTTCGGGTTTGCATTGCGTCGGCAAGTGGACGGCAAGTTGCTTTCTACTCTCCACTCTCCGACTTCCGCTCTCAATCCAAAATCTAAAATCCAAAATAAGGCTATTCCAACCTAACCCCGTTCACATTCAGCAAGAACTTGTATCCCAAAGTATCAGCCGAACGGCGGCACATCACCATTCGGGTTAGAAATATCTCGAAGTACTCCATGACCGTCGCATAGCTCGTATCAATTTCCAGCGCAAGGTCAATCGTTTGCTCGTCTTTGAGCAAAGTCACTCGGC
>JANNJE010000104.1:0-2921 GCA_031405735.1 Armatimonadota bacterium
CAGACGTAATCATCACTAACCCAACCCACTTTTCGATCGCGATCAAATATGAGCAAGGGCAGATGCACGCCCCGCAGGTGGTGGCAAAGGGCGCCGACGTGCTGGCTTTCAAGATTCGGGAACTGGCAAAGGACTCCCGAATCCCCATCGTCCCCAATGCTCCGCTTGCTCGGCAGTTGTACAAACGGTGCGAGGTTGGGGATTTTGTTCCGCGAGAGCTTTTCCAAGCTGTTGCTGAAGTTTTGGCTTACGTCTATGCGACGTTGAAGCAGGTTAGGAAGTAGAAAAGCCCTCTCTTTTTCGAGGCACGAAAATGAGGGAGGGGTTGGGGAGGGAGTCAGAGTTCCTGTTAATCCCCTACCAAACCCACATCAATGTACTGCCCGCCCGAGGTTTGCCTGCAATGCACTGCGATGAGGTTTTTGCCTCTCTTTAGCGCAGCCAACGCCTCAATTGAAATAGGAAAATCTTGATAGTCGGTCGTGTAGCCCTGTGCTTTGCAAGCTAAGATACCGTTGATGTACACTTCGGCGTCTTCGTCGTGGTGCATCCGAATCCGCAGGTTTCTGAACTTCGTTGTAGAAAGTTCGAAGGTTTTGCGGAGCCAAATTTCGGATGTATTCCAAGTTGTAAATACCATGGTATTTGGTGTCCCCAATGTCCCAAATCCTCCAGGTCCTTTGTACCATCCGGAATCATCAAACCCGGAATTCATCCAAGTATCCCCAGGAGCCTCATTTATGTATGCCCAGCGAGCGGTTTCGAAGTCTTGTGGAGGTCCCGTGTGCCTGCCCGAATGAATTGTGAATTGCGCCGAGGGCAGCACCCAATTCACAGGCTTCTCCTTCGGAAATATTCCTTTGTTCGCATTGACAAAATCCTTCAAATTGAACTTAAAAACTTCGCGATCATAGGTGAAAAACCCGTTGCACTCGGTTTCGACATCCGTAGTTTGCGTGTAGATCGCTGCGCAAAGGCCCTGGTCTCTCAGCCGATAAGTCTGGCGAAGCAGGTCAACATACTTTTTGGTAAGCGCATCCTTGTCCGCCATGCCCTGATAGCCCCAAGCCTTATCTGCCCAGGTGTGCCCGTCTACACCTAATCCGAGGCCGCCAAATTCGCCCAGCACTGCGACGCGTTTGGATTCGAGCGGAGGTATTCCTGGGCCGGGATAGACATGGATGTCCATGACGTCGCCAGCCTTCATATCGGTCCATCCGCTCGCATTGTTGATCAGCCGCGTCGGATCCCATTCACGGACCCTTTTGACTACGGCGACCGTATCGTGCTGCCCCCAGCCCTCGTTGAAAGGCACCCACATGACGATGCACGGGTGGTTTTTCAGGTTGTCGATCATTGCTTTCAATTCAATGAGGAACTGATTCTTGTCCTTGCTCGAAAGCGATTCCGGAGTGATCGATTCATTGAAATGCGGCGAGGGCATATCTTGCCAAACCATCATTCCCAGCTTGTCGCACCAGTAATACCAGCGGTCAGGCTCGACTTTTACGTGCTTACGAATTGTGTTGAATCCGAGCTTCTTGGTTTCAACAATGTCGAATTTGAGCGCTTCATCGGTTGGGGCGGTGTAGATTCCGTCCGGCCAAAAACCTTGGTCAAGCGGCCCGATGCAAAAGACCTCTTTGCCGTTCAGCTTGATTCGTGGAATGCCATTGTCGTCATTTGAAATCTCGATTTTGCGCATGGCGGCGTAGCTTGTCACGCTATCAATGACCTTTCCAGCTTCCACTAGTTCGATTTTCAAATCGTAGAGAAAGGGAGACTCTGGCGACCAGAGCTTTGGGTTTTCGAGTTTCAGATCCAGTGTTGCGCCTGGTTTGCCTGATTCTTTGGCAACAACCGTTCCTTTGGTAGAGGCCGTGACACGAACGGAAAGGTCGGTGTCTTGCCCCTTAACTTTGGCTCCGACTTTCAGAGTGCCACTATCCACATCTGGGACGATGTCGAGCGATTCTATATAGCTTTCGGGCACGGGCTCGATCCAAACGGTCTGCCAGATTCCGGTAATGGGCGTGTACCAGATGCCTTCGGGTTTGAGGAATTGTTTGCCTCGAGGCTGGAAGTTGCCTGTGGAATCATTTACATCAATTCGGATGTCCATAATTCCTGACTGGCTTTCTAAAGCCGGAATGAATACTGTGATCGGGTCATATCCACCCACATGTGACGCGAAAGTGCGTCCGTTTATCATGACCGTGCAGGCATAGTCAACTGCACCAAAGTGAAGCAACAGCGACCGTCCAAGCATGTGTTTCGGCAGATTTACTTGCCTCCTATAGCTCAGAAACTCCTCTGGACGTACTGCTTGCATAACTCCAGACGGAGCTGACTCGAATGGAAAGGGAACAAGGATTTTCCCGTAGCTTCTTCTATCTGGGCTACGCTCTTGAGATGGTCTTAAAGACACGGCGTAATCCCACAGCCCATTCAAATTCATCCATTCTTTCCGCACCATCTGCGGCCGAGGATATTCGGGCAGAGGTTTTTTGGGATCGACGTCCTTCGCCCATCGAGTGGTCAGCGGAGATTTTTGCATCGCCCAATCTTGACTGTCCGCAGCGACCGTTAGTGAAAGGAAAAGGAAGATGGCAAGAAGGGGTGCAACAAAACTCACTTTTCAAGTATACGCGCACGCCGCCGAGCTCATGGACACGCTGCTCCACCATCACGACGAGCCGTTCGGAGACTCCTCGGCCCTGCCCACCTACCTCGTGGCCCGCGAGGCGCGGCGCGAGGTCACGGTGGCCCTCAACGGCGACGGCGGGGACGAGGTCTTCGCGGGCTACGACAAGTTCTGGGCCGCCCTCCTCGCCGAGCGCATCCCCGGGCCGCTGCGGTCGCTGCTGCGCGCCGGCGCGCGCCTCCTGCCCGAGGGGGCGAGCCATCACGGCCGGCTCAAG
>JANNJE010000105.1:0-4619 GCA_031405735.1 Armatimonadota bacterium
CCGACCCCTCGCATTTGATCTACCTTGTGCTGGACTAGACTTGACGCTTGCTGATAATTTCCGACCATTTTTCCGGTCTTAGAAGCAGATGGAAGTAAGGCCAAGAGTACTGCTGCGGTCGCAGCAACTATGAAGATCGCGACAAGTGCTTCCACCAGCATGAACCCTGACTTCAGCATTGTTCTTTGGGGTCTCATAGGCGGAGTTTTCCATCCGAGTCTCAATCTTTAGTCAGCAGAAATACCATTATTCGAATGACCAGAAGTGACAATAAAAGTGAGTTCTTTGCATCTATCAAGTAAGGCTGGAACTTCAAAAAACAGTGATTTAGCGTCACCGTCGTACAGAGCGCTATTGCATCAAAGAGGTTTCTCAAAGTTCGGTATTCTGTAAAGATGATCACCGCACTTCTCTCCGCTGCAATTGCCATTTCCAGTACTGTTGAACTTAACCCAACGGACGACATTTGGGCGTATCCTCATGCCGAAGATCAAATGACCGATCCGTACCTGAGAATCTGGGGACAAGAAGGCAAAAGCGTATGGCCTGCTGGAGAAGATGGCGAGGCATACGGAATCAGCCTCTTGAAATTCGACCTTAGCAAAATTGAGGTTGGGAAGAAACTGAAGAGTGCGAAGCTGATTCTCACTCATGCCGAAGGCATTGGTATTACAGCTGAAATTTCAAAGAAGATGCCCCTCGAAGTTCGGTGGGTAGACGGTTCGTTCAAGGAGAGGGGCTGGGAGTATTCGCAAATCACAAAATTGCGTCCGAAAGACGATGCGAAGTCCATTATTGCAACGGGTTTCCTTTCCGGTTTCACCGCTGATCAGCCTCATCCGATGGAAGTTGATATGTTCGCAGGGCCATTGAATTTTGCGGACATTTATTTAGAGGCTGCCAAAGCTAAGCCAGCCGAACTCAGATTTGCCTTGACTTCCACTATAAGCCCAGCTGAACTTGGTCGAACAGCGGTTTACAAATTCTATACAAAGGATTGCGAGAATCCGAAGTATAAACCTGTTTTGAGGTTGGAATTCGAGTAGTCGGAAGGGTTTAGGATTTAGGGTGCGGGGTATTGGGCCGTTTGTTGTCGGTTATTAGTTGTTGGTTTTTCGAGCAATCCACAATCCAAAATTCGTCGATATCCACAAACCCCATACCCTATACCCTTGAGCCCCCCGGTCCCCAAAGCAGTCTCAATCCGTTGAGAATCACAAGCACTGTCGAGCCCTCGTGTCCTACAACGGCAAAGGGCAGAATCCAATTGCGAAATTGCGGTAAATAATGGTCGCCAAGAAGCGATCCGATAGCCAAGAATGTGATTACGCCGGATGCAAAATACAAGTTAGCCCGAATGATGCGGTTTGTACGGCGGCCTAACTGGACAAGTTGAGGGATTTTGTCGAGCCGGTCCTGCATCAAAACAACGTCTGCCGAATTAAGAGCGATATCGCTTCCCAAACCGCCCATCGCAACGCCGACGGTCGCAGTTGCCATGCTCGGCGCATCGTTGATTCCGTCGCCGATCATCATCACAGAGCGTCCTTCTTGTATGAGTTGGTGGATCAACTTTGTTTTGTCGTCTGGAAGTAGCCCAGCTTCAAATTCTTGCATGTCCAATTGTTTTGCGACTGCTTCGGCTGTCTCCGGAGTGTCTCCGGTGATCATGATTTGCCGAGTTGCTCCAAGGTCTCGCATGGTCGCGAGAAATTTCCGCGCTTCCGGTCGAGGCGAATCCGTCAGCCCAAGCGCAGCCATTTTGCCCTCAACTTCCAAGATGGCAACGGTCATTCCATTCCGTTGCAATTCTTCGGCATGAATCGCAAATTCTGGCTCAAGAAGTTTCCCGTCCGACTCAAAAAATCGCCGTTGGCCGATTCTCACTTGCTTGCCGTCAATGGTTGCAGTGACCCCAAGTCCTGGAATTGTTGTCGCATTGATGGCTTCGGGAACATCAATGCCCATTTCTCGTGCGCGGTTCACAATGGCGTCGGCGATAGGGTGGCTGCTGTATTGTTCGGCGGCGGCGGCAAATCGAAGCATCGTTTTTGACTCCGATGACATTTCTTCGCCTTGCGACCAGCATGCGTGTTCGTCAACACAAATGCTGTTCGATGCGCCAACAGTTTCTGCTACTCCAGTACAAACACAAATTTCTGTCAGTTGAGGTTTTCCTGCGGTTAACGTTCCTGTTTTGTCTACGGCGAGTGTGTCTATTTTCCCTGCAAGCTCGATATAGGCTCCACCTCGCACTAATATGCCGTTTTTGGCCGCCCAAGCCAAAGCGCTAAGCGTTGAAGCTGGAGTCGAGATTACGACAGCACACGGGCTAAGTGCCACCAGAATTGTCAGCGCACCGTATCCAGCTTGGTCGAGAGGCTGATTCAGCAAGACTCGAACTGCGAGCATGATGCCAAAAGCAATCAATACGAAATATGTATATTTTTGGCCGAACCATTCACTAATCCGTTCACCGCTTGCTTTGTTGTCTTGCGCATCCCGAACAAGATCAACGATTTTCTCCAATAGAGTGTTACCGACTTCGGCGGTCACCTCAGCGACAATCATGGATTCTAAGTTTTGTGTTCCTGCGAGAATGAGATCGCCTACCCCCTTTTGGGCGGGTGCGGACTCGCCAGTCATCGCGGATTGGTCAATTGTCGTTGAACCCGTTATGATCTTCGCGTCAGCGGGAATATTGTCATACGGCAGCACTCGAATTTGATCGCCAATTTTGAGAACTTCAACGGGAACCGTTCTGTCACCATCACTTGAAACCAATGTTGCAGAATCAGGGCGGAGTTTTATCAGCCCTTCAATTGCATTTCGAGTCTTAGCCATCGCAAAGGACTCCATCGTGCTTGAAAGGCTAAATAGGAAGAGCAAGACGGCAGCTTCCAAGGCATGACCCAAAATCACGGAGCCAGCTGCCGCGAACACCATTAGAAAATTGACATCAAGGCTACGTTGCTTTACCGACCGCCAGGCAGCGGCAAGCGCAAAGTAGCTTCCGAACACCACTGCGGCATAAGAAAACCCTGCGTGAGCTCCAAACATCGCTAATATCAGCGAAATGCCGCAGGAAATCGTCAGCCAAGTTTGCAGGTCGCGAAAGAGTCTCAAACTAGTTTCAAGTTAGCATATCGGCTGGAAAATCTGTATTTTGTTCATTGCAAAACCCAAGCATTGAAGTGCAGAGTTAAGACAAAATGATTGAATGCGTTTGTGGCCCTTGATCGTAGTATTGCTTGCTTTGTTTATTGCAGGCTGTCAAGAGCGAGTCCTGCATGGCAAATTCGTTAAAAGGAGCTACTTGTTCAGGACAATGGTGTCTCTCAGCCCTGGGACTACCGAATTGGTAGCTTCAAAAATTCTTACGATAAGGGTGCTAGGACGAACTGCGAGCTGCAATTTTCCCGCGTCGGTAGCATCTACTCCCGTCGTTATGAACGGCGTGAAACCCAATTATGAAAAGATCATCTCGCTAAAGCCAGACGTCGTGCTTTACGATCCAGCCCTGTTTTCGAAGTCTGACCTGGCGAAATTCGAGCAGGCGAAAATTCCTACTTTTGCGGTCGGAGAAAACTCGCTTGACGGATTCATTCGCAGGCTTTACGAATTAGGTACCGCATTTTCAACTGAGACCGACATCATGACTTATGTCGGCGATATTGAAAGGGCGGCTGCTTCGGCAAAGGCGAACATTCCTGCTTCCAAGCCATCGGTCGTGATCCTGATGCCGGGCGAAAGGGGCGGACACATGATTTCGGGTACGAAATCGTTCGTTGCAGACATAGTTCGAATTTGTGGCGGAAACGTGATTGGCCCTGATTCATCCAAATTTGAAATGGCACCCATAGAATCCCTGATAACGTGGAACCCGGATCTGATCATTTGCAGCCCAAACTATAGATGGCTAGTGAACGATGCCCGCCTGCAATCGCTTACTGCCGTGAAGGGCTTTAAGCAAGACAAACCAACAATTGCCCAGATTCACGGTGACCTCTTGTTGCGGCAAGGCGCTCGTGTTGACGTTTTGATACCGCTTGTTTCAAATTTTGTCAGTGGAAATATAGTTAGTAAGTAGCGCAGAAGAGAAACAAATTATGTCGAAAGCGGAAATTGGAGTTTTTGGTGGATCAGGCTTTTATAGCCTGTTGGAAAATGTGCGCGAAGTTAAAGTTGACACGCCTTATGGGCCTCCAAGCGATGCGGTTATGCTCGCCGACGTTAGTGGCCGCAAATTGGCCTTCTTGCCGAGGCATGGTAGAAATCATACAATTCCTCCACACAAAATCAACTACCGCGCCAATGTTTGGGCGATGCGATCGCTGGGAGTTCAGGCGATCATCTCACCATGTGCCGCCGGATCGCTTCAAGCAGATGTTAAGCCTGGGGATTTTGTAGTTTGCGATCAATTTGTAGACCGAACGAACGGCAGAATTGATACATTTTTTGATGGGCCGATCGTGACCCACATATCCCCTGCGGAAACCTACGATCGAACATTACCGCCGCCTTCAGTCCCGGCAAAGAGATTCGTGCCGGAGACGACAAAAGCACGGACACGAGTGGTCGTCATGCCGGTATTCGCCGCAGTCCAGCTTGTGCCGTTG
>JANNJE010000106.1:0-3933 GCA_031405735.1 Armatimonadota bacterium
GGCTCTGGTTCCGGTTCAGGTTCCTTGTGTGCCTTTTTAGCCGGCGAAACCTCTTTCTCAGATTTTCGACTTCGGAATCGAACGGCGATTTCGCCTTCAAAAATTTCAGGTTCAGAGGCATGGTCCTCGATATCTTCGATAAGTGGCTGTCTCTTAGTTCCCCGAACATTTTTGGGTTGCTTGTTTTCTGTTGGCGCAATCGCCTCTGGTGTCGCGGTAGGTTCTAAGGCCTTTTGTTCGTGGCCTTGCTTGCGCTGATCACGCCTTTGATTTGGATGGCGAGATCTCAGCGGTCTACCATTGCCTTTGGCTCTCCACATCACTTCAATGTCTTCAAATGATTCGCGCTCATTCGTTGATTCGTCCACAATCGCGGACAGTTCAGTATCGGGGGGCGGACTGCTTCCTCGATTCGGCTTTTGCACCGGCTTGCTCGTTCGCGAAACTTCTTCTGGAACAGCAAAGTCGGGTTCGGCCGCTAATTTTGGTGCAGGGGCTTTGGGCTTCTTCTTCTTAGGTTGAAGCTTTTCTTCCTCAACAAGTTCAGCTAGAGTTTTGACAATTTTGGATGCCTTTTTTTCGAGCGGAGCGGCTTCAGAAATGGCTTGGGCTCGAATAGCTTTTACGACTGGCTTTGCCTCAGTCTTACTAGCAGGCGATACCTTAACGGGTGCCTTTGCTTTTACCGGCGCAGTTTTTGGGGCAACGGGTTTGGTTGACTTTGCGTCTTTTGGTTTTGCCGTAGCCTTGGTTGCTGCTTTGGGTTCGGATTTCGTTGGTTTCTTAACCTTTTGAGTTGGAGGCGCAGTGTTAGCCAGTTCTTCGGATAACGTCATCGTTTTCTTTTTCATGTTCATCTAAAATTCCTAGTTCGATCCAAGCTAACAATTCTTCAGGTCGCTCGAATAGTAGATCGGGCGCTTCTTGCAGCAGGATGTCTTTGTCGGTTGAGCCGTAGCTCACGGCGATTGCGGCCGCTCCAGCGGACTTTGCGCATCGCATGTCAAAAATCGAATCTCCAATCATCAATGCCGATGCTGGAGTTGTTCCCAGTTGCTTGCAGGCTAGCTGGATGCTCTCTGGATGAGGTTTTGGATGTGTAACATCTGAGGCGCAGACGGTAGAATCCACCGAATCTGCGGCAATAAATTTGGGCAAAAATGTTTTCATTTCGGTAGCGTTTTTGCTAGTCACTAATGCGGTTTTCCAGCCAGTTCTATAGAGAAGCCTGAGGGCTTCGACGGTTGGTTCAAAATAAGTGTCATTGGCTTGGTGAATCGCATACCTTTCCAAAGTAAATTCAATCGCTTTTGAGATTTGCGAATCCGTTGCTTCAGGTCCAATTGCCAAGCGCATTTGCGCTGTCAGGGGAGTTCCAATGAGCGCTCTGATTTCATCTGGTGTGAACTCACGGCTGCCAAATTCGTTGAACGAGTCTTGCAAACCAGCCACCAATCCTCCGATCGAATCTACAAGAGTTCCATCAACATCAAATAAGACGGCTTCAAACTGAGAAAGGGAGATGCCTTTTGGCACGATTCTTAGATTATGGCAGACGGAGGGGGTCACTGGGTTATTGGGTCATTGGATTATGGGTCAGAGCGGAAGGTGAAAAACGAAGAGCTGACCTTGGAGCCTAGTTTCTCAATTTACAGGACTTAACAACTGACAACCAACGACCAGTAACATCGGTCTCAAAAAACCTCAAGTTGATTGTCAAATCATTACCCTTAGGATTCCCAGCAATCTTCCGAGTATTGGAAAGAACCGAAAAACTGGAGGTATCTGAGATGGAAATTCTTCCTACCTCTCCGATTTCGATTCCGGCGCGAGAAGCAAATCCGCTTTCAGCAATGCCAAAGGAATTGATCAAACCGGAGAAAGAGAACTTTTCACTAGGGCAAGAAGAAACGAAACTGACGACAACCGAGACACGGAAGGAGCTACCGACAGATGGGCCGAATGCCCAGTCGCTGAAGCCGGACTTTCCGTACAGCCTCGTCGCTGGAGTCACATTTCCACTTCAAAACCCGATTGCACCCGTTGGTGCATCAACTGACGAACTAACAGGAGATGTTGCGCCTAATGGCGAAAACCTTTCGCTCGACCCGACAACCGCATTTCCAAAGCCAATTGCGCTAGGCGCACCGAGCGACGATGCGGCTTCAATGTCTGCTAAGTGGCAGAAGATTGGGCCAAATATTGACTTTGCAAAGCTATCGCCAGAGTTTGCTGCCCAATCCGAAAAGCTATCAACAGCAATAAGGGATTTCAAAGTTCCAGGTTTTGGACAGGAAATTGATCTGACTAGTTTTTGGGGCGGCAATAACGCTGTTCAAGCGAATCCATTGGCAAGCATTTTGCCGAATGCGTTTGCGGACATTTCTGTTGTTCCAAACAACAACTCAAACAGCACAGCAATATCGTTGGCTGAGCTTCCGACATTGCCTGGCGCACCCACCTCCGTAACGTACGATAGCGCGATCCTGTCATATGGAGTCGGAAACTTCACAATTGGTGCAGACCTTACAGCCGCGGACCTGTTGGACCCTAAGAAGCTTAATCCAGTTCCAGTTCCGGTCGAGGAATTGCCAACAATATCAAATCAAGTTGGACAGCCCAAAAAGCTCAATCCAATTCCAGTTCCAGTCGAGGAACTGCCGACCGTTTCAAATGAGGTTGGACGGCCTAAAAAGCTTGATCCAATTCCCGTCCCCGTAGAGGAAATTCCGACAGTCACAAGTGTAGTTGGACAGCCTAAAAAGCTTGATCCAGTCCCTGTCCCTGTAGAGGAATTGCCACAGACAAAGAAGCTTGATCCGATTCGGTATCCAGTCGAGGAAATCCCGACAGTTACAAGTGTTAGCGGACAGCAGAAGAAGCTTGAGCCAATTCCTTATCCTGTTATAGAAACCTTGCGAAGTCAGAAGGACATTGACTCCAGCAATGGGATGAACTGGGGCGAAGTTGAAACTGTTGAGTCAAATGGTTCTTCGGCGAACCAGATTTCAGTCGTTAAAGCAGGTTCGAAAGACGAATGGAATTGGAACTCAGATTCTTCCGATTCAGTGTGGAATTCACTTGGTTTGGACCCTGATGCAAGTCAAGCCGTAGCAGGCTCGACTATTTCAAAGTCAGAGTTTGGTGTTTCAAAGTCGTTCGGCATTGGAGAATTCAAGACCGACCAGAAACTTCCTGACGAAGCGACGAAGCGCCTCGTCGAGGTTGTTGCCGATCGCTTGGAAGCGATTGCGGCAGCAAAACCAAGGAACGGCGTGACGATTCAGCTTCGCCCTTTCGATCTTGGATCCATTACGATGATCATCAAGAACTCAGGCAATGAAGTCGGGGCGGAACTATTTGCATCCCACGATAGTGTCCGCCAGGCACTTGATCAAAACCGAGCAATGCTTTCACAACATTTGGAAATGAAGGGAATGCATTTGGCTAGCGTGACAGTAACAGACTCGTCTCTTTCAAATTCGACAAGTACGTTTGCAGAGCAAAACGCTCAACGAACCCTTCAGCAAAACTCAAATCAGACTTCGACAGTTAGATTTGCGGAAACAGATCCAATTGTTGACCCGATTCAGCTCTTGCGTAAGGGCAAGACGGACGGAGTCGATTACTGGATTTAGGAGAAAAAAATGCCAACAACTCCCGTAGACAACGTAAATGGCGCCGATTACTTCGGCATAAACGCACAACCAAAGAGAAAAGAACTTGACATGCAAGCATTTCTAGGATTGCTTGTCGCTCAACTTGAAAATCAGAACCCGCTCGAGCCAATGAACGACCGAGACTTCTTTGCCCAAATGGCACAGCTTGGAACTGTGCAGGGCCTAGACAAAATGCAAAGGTCAATTGATGTAGCTCAAGCGTCTAGCCTCATGGGCAAGACTGTAACGGGCTTCCGAACGATGACAGAAAACG
>JANNJE010000107.1:0-1328 GCA_031405735.1 Armatimonadota bacterium
TGTGGTCGCTGTCTTCAATTTTGTCGCTTCCTGAAATTGGATTGATCTTTCTTTTCAATTCACGAAGCGACAACTTAGCGACAATAGTGACGACAGCGACCACAGTGACCACAAACCACAACCCCAAACCCTAAACCCTAAACCCTAAACCCTAAACCCTAAAATCACTCCATCGTAACCCGAATCGCCTCGATTACCTGCTCCAAACTAGGCAGCGCGGCGTATTCGTATGTCGGGTGATAGCCAATCGGCACATCTTTCTTTGCCACGATCTGAGGAGGAGACAGGAACAAATTGAACCTCTCAGGCACAGAAACCATTTCCGCACAAATGGTCTGAGCAAACGAGCATGTTCGGTTGTCTTCAGCGATCACGACAAGCCTTCCGGTCTTTTCAACCGATTTTGTTATAGTTTCATAGTCGCAAGGAATCAGGCTCCGAAGGTCAATGATCTCAACGCTTACTTCGCCATTGAGCGACTTTGCGGCCTCATCTGCAAGCTCCAAACAGTTGCCATAGCTTACGATAGTCACATCGGATCCCCGTTTTTGAATTCGCGCTTTTCCTAGTGGTATTGGCTCAACATTTTCCACCGTTAATGGCTTTCGGAAAATGTGCTTAGGCACTAAGATAAAAACGGGATCGTCACTGTGTATCGCTGACCAGAATAGCCCGGCTGCATCTTCGGGAGTTGATGGAACTGCCAATTTGATCCCCGTCGTGTGCGCCAAATACGATTCGCCTGCCATCGAATGCCAAAGCGAACCTCCGGGCAAATAGGCTCCGCACGGTGCATAAACTACCATTGGGCATTTCCAATCGCCGAACGACCTCCATCGAAGTGTGGAAATGTTGGTCACGACTTGATTCCAACCAGGCGAAATGAAGTCAATAAACTGGATTTCAAAAACGGGCTTCATCCCGTAAATCGCTACACCAACAGCAACGCCCATAATCGTTGCTTCTGCAAGAGGCGAATTGAATACTTGCTTCGGAAACGATTCGCTCAAGCCCTTGGTGATTCCAAAAACGCCGCCCTTCGGGTCTTCGATATCTTCCCCAAAGAAGATGACCTTAGGGTCGTTTTCCAACGCTTTGCGGAAAGTTTGGTTGATCGAATTCACCATGGTTTGGCGTGGGCCGGGCTGAATTGGAGGCATGGTAGCCGGAACCGAGTCACCAAAATTTCTATCTTCAACTTCGTCTGCAGTTGGATCCTCTGCGGTTTCCGCTTTCAAATAGGCTGCGTCCACCTGAGTAGACCAGCGCGCATGCGATACCGGCGCCTCGGCGGCAGCGGACTCAGCGTCTCCACCATCTGCCTCGGG
>JANNJE010000108.1:0-8841 GCA_031405735.1 Armatimonadota bacterium
TTTTGCATTTTGTTCAAGCAATTCTCTGTAATCGAGAACTCTCTGCAATCGAAAGTGGAAATTAGCCATTGGTTACCCCGTCTAATTGCGCTATGGACTCGTTCCACGAAGTTCCATCCGCCTTGCCTTGTCTAAGAAAGCTGTTGATTGCTTGCCATTTTTCAATGGCGGCATCTGCGATCGGCTTTGCGCCGGATTTATAGGCACCAATCGAAACAAGGTCTTCAACTTCATCGTAAGCAGCGATCCACTCCCTCAACTTTCGCGCCGATTCGATATGCCCACTTCCAACCACCATCGGCATGGTTCGACTCAAGCTATTCAAAACGTCTATCGGTGGATAATGGCCCTTGTTTGTCAGTTTGCGGCTCAACACCACGTGGCCGTCAAGGATTGATCGGGTTGCATCGGCAATCGGCTCATTATTGTCATCACCTTCTACCAAAACTGTATAGAGCGCCGTAATTGAGCCCTTGTCGCTGTTTCCTGCACGTTCCATTAGCTTTGGCAGAATCGAAAAGACACTAGGAGTGTAGCCCTTTGAGCTTGGCGGTTCTCCTGTCGCAAGACCGATTTCCCTCTGCGCCATGCAAAACCTTGTGACGGAATCCATCATCAACAAAACTCGGTTTCCTTGGTCGCGGAAGTATTCGGCAATGGCTGTGGCCGTAAATGCTGCTTTGATACGAAGGAGAGCAGGTTGATCGGAAGTTGCGCAAACAATGACTGAACGGGCTAAGCCTTCAGGCCCTAGGTCATTTTCAATGAATTCGCGAACTTCGCGTCCTCGTTCGCCGATGAGTGCAATTACGTTCACGTCAGCTTCGCAGTTTCTTGCGATCATGCCCAATAGCGTTGACTTGCCCACGCCAGAACCTGAAAAAATGCCGATCCGCTGGCCTTCGCCAAGAGTGATCAAGCCGTCAATGGCTCGAACTCCGGTAGGAATTGGATGGCTGATTTTGTTGCGCTTAAGCGCAGCCGGCGGTGGTGAATAGATTGGATAGAATCGGCTCACGTTTGGGCTGGGAAGGTCATCCATTGGCGCTCCCAATCCGTCAATTGTGCGCCCAATTAATGCGGCTCCAACTGGAACTCGCAGGCAGTGTCCGGTGGCTTCCACAATAGAGCCCGGACGAATTCCAGAAATCTCGCCAAGTGGCATCAGGAGGTTCAAGTCGCCCCGAAATCCAACCACTTCCGCTGCCATTTTGGTGCCGTCGGAGGAGTGAATGTAAACAAGTTCTCCAACTCTTGAAGCTGGCCCGTTTGACTCGATAACGAGTCCAACAATTTGCCGGACTCGACCAAAGAGCCGGTATTTCGGGGCCGTTTCTAACACCGCACGAGCATTTTCAAACGTAGGAGTCGCTAGTTTCACGCCGCCTCCTTCAAAGATTCAAATAGGATTCCGAGCTTCGTTTCGATGCTTGCATCAACAATTCCGGCTTCCGATTCGATTACGCAACCTCCGCTGATTGTCGGATCGTCAACAATTTCGATGTTTCGAAGTTGCTTATTGACGGCAAGTAGTTCTTGTTTTCGTTGCTCAATTACTGGAACGTCGAATGGATTGACTCTTATGCGAACTTTTTCAGCCAAAAGTACTTCTTTGATCGCATCTTTGGCAATTGCAGTTACTGTGTCATGCGCTAATCGCAATTCTTGGGCTAGGATTCTTGAAGCTATGAGGATGGATAGTTCTGCAAGTAGATGCTCTGATTCGTCCGCCCAGGACTTTGCAGCGAAGAAGACCTGATCTGACTTGTCTTGCAGACTGCTGGCAAACTCTTGAACTGATTGTTCGGTCAGAGTCTCGACGGATTGTCGAGCCTCTGCTTCCCCTTTAGCAAGTCCCTGTGCGTAGCCTTCTTCAAACCCTTCTATCTTCGCAGCTTCCCTCAATCGTTCCAAGGCTTCAGCCGTTCGCCCCAAAACCTTTCTGCTGGAGGGGATATTCGCGTCAACAATTTCCTTTGTTATGGTCTCAATCCGGTCTGCGAAGTTGTACGTCGGAGTCGAAGCGGCGTAAATGTTTTTCGCTCCCATCGGTTAAACCATGACCTCTTCTTCGCCGTTGCGTCCGAGAACGATGTCTCCCGATTCCTCAAGTCGCCGTATGATCGCAACAACCTTTTGTTGAGCTTCCTCTACTAATTTGACCCGAATAGGTCCCATGAATTCCATGTCCTCTTTCAACATGCCGACGGCACGTTCGGACATGTTTTTGAACACCTTTTCCTGCACGGGAACACTAATTCCCTTGAGTGCTGTGGCAAGCTCCTTGATGTCAACTTCTTTCAAAATCTGTTGTACAGCTCGGTCATCGAGCTGAACGATATCTTCAAAGACGAACATCATGTTCTTAACGGTATCCGCAAGTTCGGGGTTGGACTCCGTAATTGAATCCATGATGAGTCGTTCTGTGGACCTGTCAACCCGGTTCAAGAGGTCAACTAGTGCCTTTGGCCCGCCGGCTTGCTGCATTTCTTGGCTGAGCATTGAACTCAGCTTCTTTTCCAAAACTTGCTCTACTCTACGGATGACCTCAGGCGGCGTTTGCTCCATACCTGCAATTCGACCTGCCACTTCGCCGCGAAGTTCTGGAGGAAGCTTTGACAAAACTACTGACGCACCACTGACAGGCATATATGCAAGTATAAGCGCAATGGTCTGCGGATGCTCATCCTGGATAAAGCTGAGAACATGGTTTGGATCGGCTCTTTTTAGAAAATCGAACGGCACGATTTGCATCGCTATTACGATCTTGTCGAGCATATCTTTTGCGCGTTCACCGCCGAACGCCGATTCGAGCACTTGTCGAGCATTGTCGAGTCCGCCTTCGGCTATATAGTCTTGTGCAAGTGCCAGTTCATGAAATTCAAGAATGACGGACTCGCGCTGCTCCGGCGTGATACGGTCGAGCCTGGCAACCTCAATTGTCAATTGTTCGACTTGATCTTCTTTGAGATGCTTCAGCACTTGTCCTGAGTGCTCCGGCCCAATGACCATCATCACGATTGCAGCCTTTTGCTTGGTGTTTAGCTCTTCTTTTCGTCTCATCGTCGCTCCTCTACCAACCAGCTTTTCAGAAGCATAGCGACGGCTTCAGGTTTTTCTTTTGTCATTTTTTTGATTTGCTCTAGTGGCACGTTTACTTTTTCGTTGATTCGGCCGATGCGAACATGCATCGGTTCGTCATCTTCCCATTCATCTTCCTCTTCCGGAGTCAATTTCTTCTTTTTCTTCTTGGGTCGGGGAGGCTCCAACGCGGCGATTTCGCCTTCGCCTGAACCGCTCGCGTAGCTCATGACGCCGTCATCATCATACGAACCTTGCGGCAATGAACCAACTCCAGATGCTACGAGCTGTCCGCTAGGGTAAGCGGCAACGGAAATCGTGTGGGATTTGGCAACTTTTGCAATTGACTTAAAAATCATCATTGCAACCAAAATGAGTGCGCCAATCGGTAGTAGAGACATGATCTGTTGCATTGTCTGCTTGCTGGAAGCAGCACCAGCTGCATCTTTCATGACTTTTTCTTGACTAACATCAAAGACAGCTGGTGTTACGCTGACTTCAAAATTCTTCGCTTCAACATTTGCACTTCCCAAATAACCTTCCAGCGCCTTTTTGATTGGGTTGATGTCTTTGATCTTGTCGCTGTTTGCTAAAACGCTAATTGAGAGTTTTGTTACTGTTCCAGGGGCTTTGTCTGTTTCGGTAGTGGTTTTTGTATAAGGATTTTCGACCTTGTTCTGTTTGGCAATATATGAACTGTCGGCGCCCTTTGAATTCCCCTGAGTACCCGGTGCTCCGCCATTGGCACTTGCTCCCGAACCGGTGCCGCCGGATGCACCGCCTTTCATGTCCTCGCTTGTACTCTCTTTGACTAACGGGTCGGTTCCCGGTTTTACAATCAAATCTTCCTTCCGCTCAGTAGCCTTATCAAAGTCCATCTCGACGCGAACGGTAAGTACGGTATTCCCCGGGCCGAAGCGATCCAAAAGCGGCTGCAATTCTCGTTTGATTCTTCGAGCTTCGCTGACTTGGCCAGACACTTTGTTCGCATAAGATGCCGAAGAGCCTTCCGCCTCAGAACCATCGTACAATGCCAATCCATCTTGATTGACAATGCTAACATTCTTGGTTGTGAGTCCTGGAACGGCTCGAGCAACAAGAGATGCCATGGCTTTGGCGGGTGCGCCAGAGAGATCGGCTCCACCTTCTTCTGTAATCGTGACGCTTGCGGTTGGCGGGTTGTCCTCGCCTGCAAATGCGCTCTTGTCGCCAGTGGTGAGAAGCACCTTGACTGCTGCGACACCGTTTATAGCTTCGAGAGTTTGGGCGATTTCGCCTTCTCGAATCGCATTGAGTTGGGCTTCTTCCACGCTCTTCGGCGACATGATTCCGATCGTGCCGCGGTCTGCATTTCCCAAATGGCCGCTTGTTGGGTTTACGCCGTTTTTGGCGAGTGTCGAATGAACCAATGCTATCTTGTCGTGAGGAACATTTACGGTCCCCATCATATCAATCTCGACTGGAATTCCGAGTTTTTGTACCTCGGCAACTACACGGCCCTGATCTCCGGGAGTCAATCCACCGTAAGCCATCGCCATTTTTGGCTTGCTGGCAAAGTAGAAGGTTCCGCCCAGAATCAGTACCAAAAAAGCGCTGCCAAATATCGTGACGACTCGCTGCGTGCGGTCCGCCACTTCCCACCATGATCGAATTTTTAGAAAAATGCCACCCATCAACTAAGTTCCTTAGCGACCAGCGGAGAAGATTTAGACTTGTGTTCGCATGATTTCTTGATACGATTCCAGCACCTTGTTCCGAACCGTCATTGTGAGGTTCATTGCAAGGCCTGCCTTTTCGACTGCGATCATTAGGTCGTGATATTCCACTGGTTGACCCGTATAGAACTTGTCCTTCATGTCAGCAGAGTTTTGCTGAGCATTATTGACTTCCTTCAATACGTCCATCAACTGTTTGGCGAAGTCGTCGCCTTGCCCTTGACGCAACGTGGGACGGCTAATATCTAGCTTTTCCAAGGATTGCAAAGGATTGTTTTGGATTCTCATGACGTTCGTTTTTCTTAGAACCCCTACCTCCACTGGGAGGAAGGGGCAGGGGATGGAGGGTTAGTTAGGCTGTTTATACTTTTCCGATAGTAAGGGCGCTCTTGACCATGCCTTTGGCACTATTGAATGCGGCGATGTTGGCTTCATAGGCCCGGCTCGCGCCTAGCATATTCACCATTTCCGTAATCGGCTCGACGTTGGAATAGCGAACATTGCCGTTCGCATCTGCATTTGGATGCGATGGGTCGTGTTCCATGCGAAATGGAGATTGATCTTGGATAATTCCTGAAATCTCGACGCCATCGGTGTCGCCTTGCAAGACAACTTCGCGTCGGCGATAGGGGTCGGCACCGTTCGCTCCGGTAGTGTTGGCATTTGCGATGTTGGAAGAAATTACGTCCATGCGGAATCGCTCAGCGGAAAGCCCGCTTGCACTGATTCGCATTGCGCCATTGAGTGTGTTCATTATTTACCTTCCCTGATTACATTCTTCATCCCGGCAAAATAGCCGGCGGTCAAATCGGTGAGCGCCTGATATCGGAGTTCGGTTTCAGCAAGTGCCATGACCTCTTTTTCGAGATCCACATTGTTTCCGTCTAGGCGTAAGCTGTTGTTGTTTGAATTTGGCGAATGGTTGGAATTGAACCGGCTCGTGCCTCTGGATTCGCCCATGGCTTCTTCGAGCGTAAGGTTGAAATCAACGTCCTTTCGCTTATAGCCAGGCGTGTTTACGTTTGCCAAATTGGCAGTCAGGGCGGCATGACGTTGAGTTGTCAGCGACATAGATCGCTGCAGCTTTCCCACGGCTGGCCCAAACAAATTGTCTAATATCTGCACGGTTATTTTTCTCCGCGCTTCCATTCGCTGTTGAATACCGATGGTCTTCGGCACTACTCGCCGCCCGATCCTTGGGCCGCAGCCGAATTTCTATTCCGGCCTATCAGGTGTATCGGCAGGAACCTGGGAATCTTAAGGGGGAAAGTTCGTGGAGGATGCAAGGATGGAGAGTTCGGTATGTATCGGGCCGATAAATTAGTCGCCGATCTGGATCCACGACTTCATTTCGGAACGACGTTTGGAAGATCAATGCCTACAAAGTTTGCGGAGAATAATAGGGCTTAATCTCCGCATCAGGTTCAAATTTTGAATGCCATAAGCGAAATAATCGCCTAATCTCCGCAAATTTCCAAGACAGGCACTGGAAATCCCCCTCTTTTCATCCTTGGTTCATAGGAAGTTTCGAAAGAGTACGAATCGCTTGACACGACAGCATCCGGCATACTGAAGGCCGTTTCAAACACATATTGGAACCCTGCACGAAACCCATTTTGGCTCACGGATCGTCCTTCACAAAAGAATAATGAAACAGCCAAAATGGTGGATCATCGGGCTAGGGGCAATACTACTAGCAGTATGCATTTGGGAGTGCCATTGGAGCCAACGGTTGCCGTACGCATTTATGAATGGGGCACAATTACTGGTGGTAGAGTACGACCCACTTCCGCCTAAAACCGGCGTATACAGCGAATTATTCGTTGTTGAGCGACCGTACAGCCGGGTGTCTCAAGCCGCTGTTCGCGAGTTGGGTTTTCCGCAATTCAATTGGGAAGAGGACATGGAGTTCTTGCATCGTGAACCGCAACCCGATGTATTCATCGAGAAATTGGCATCCGAGGGCAACCCGTTTGCCGTTTATGCACCATCTGCGCCTCGCACAACTAAGACTTTGATCACAATCTGCTACCCGCGCCATTCGCTCTTCACCAGGATGAGAGCTTGGCTCCAAAACTTTGGAAGTAGGCGAAGCGGCAATTGAACCTAAGAGGCACGCAAGGCGTATTAGTTAACCAAGATGCGTACACCAATTCAACCGATTTCACGCAAAACCGCCGTACTGGTTGTATTCATCTGTTTCTTGGTGTCAGCACTAACAATTCCAGTTGCCTTGCACCTTCCGAAGTGGATTGAAGCAGAAATTGTTCTTGGCAGTTGGTGGCTCGTCTGGATTGCGGCTCTTTCATGGCTCTTATTTCACGGGCATGTGGTGGACGACGATACAAGCAAGCCTGATTGGTCAGTAAGAGGGTCGGCAGTTTTGAGCCAAACAGTTGAGGCCACAGTTCAAGCATGCGGATGTGGCTGCTTCGAAGGCTTCCTCAATTGGAGTTCTCGGAATACTAGCTGTTTTGCTCATAGGATTTGCTCTAATTGTTTTGGTTGAGTTCATTATTCCCGCCGTTGCAATCCTGCTACTCATTTCTATCGGAGGAATGCTCGCTCGCGCAGTAAACGACACGCACGAATGCGAAGGCCGCTTTGGAATGTCTCTGTTGTGGGGATTTCTGTGGGCAACCGTTTACACTGGCCCTGTAGCCGTGATTATCTTGTTAGTCGTGATTGCCTTGCAGAATAATCGCTAAGAGTCCGTGCAATTGGGCTCCCTTCTGGGAGTGCGTCCGACCATGTCGGCGCTTTTCTTTGCGGAT
Source organism: Armatimonadota bacterium (assembly GCA_031405735.1). Taxonomy (GTDB): domain Bacteria; phylum Armatimonadota; class Fimbriimonadia; order Fimbriimonadales; family Fimbriimonadaceae; genus JANNJE01. The sequence continues at coordinate 7,571 of JANNJE010000108.1, forward strand.
GGACAAAGGATAAGGGATAAAGGAAAGAGTCGGATTTAGTTTTTGTCCTTTATCCATTATCCAATTTCCCTGAAAGGCGCCGACGTGGCCGGACGCACTCCCAAAAAAGTCCCCCTTCAGAACTGAACTTGCAAGTATTGGCGTCTCCATAGTCATGCGCAAAGCATTAATCGTGCTCTTGGGCGCTGCTGCAAGCGGACTATTTCAATTCTGTTATTGAGGAGAAAGTCGGGTATCTAAGATGTTGGGACGTGATCACGAATCCAATTGGACCTACCAGACCCATGCAAACTGGCGACATTGCACTCCATGCTAATTACGATGAAGTTGGCGGTGGCGACGGTGGAGTAACTAGACTAAAGTCTGTTTACACAGGCACAAATTCACTACCACTTACTTGGTTTCGCCCCATTTGATAGAGGCAACATGAATACAAAAATCTCAATTGCAGCGATTTCTATCTTCCTGGTATTAGTGATCGGAGCTAGCGCTGATGCTCAACTCTCAGATAGTGACTTACGTGCAAGATCTCGGCATTACACAAATCAATTAGGTCAACTTAGGGAGTTTCCATCCACCAGCGTGGTTATGAGAGGTGGATTTCCAGGTGGAGTTCAGACGTCGACCATTTCTGTGCAATCAGGTGAGGTTGTAGTACGGTTGGACTCAGAAGGCACACTCAGAGGATATTCTGATTTGGGGGACAGTAGAACTGAGCCCAGCCGAGGCACAGAGCGGTTTTCAAGCAATGAGCAAGTTTGGTCGTTCGTAGAACGATTGTTACCTGCTTTAGATGCGCCTTCAGACCTCACGAGGGTTAAGATCGAAAGAAGGGGAGGTGACGGTAGCGGTAAGCCAACATTTTTGCTCCGTTTTGAGCAGAGGCCGTTTGGATATAAAGCCCAAGCTGGCAACATAGTTAGTTGTTTCGTTCATCGAATTACGGGAAGAATCTTGGAACTACACATTGGACGTGGCTGGACATATGAAGCCCCAAACATTCAAATTGACGCCGGGACAGCGAAGGCATCAGCAGCTACAACTTTGGGAGGAAATGCATCTGATTGGAACTATGTCTTAGAATATGACACTTCGCCAGATACTGCTACTGCCCCCCAGATTCGAGAATTGAACGGCCGAAAGATCATGCGGCTTTGTTTTGAAATAAATTTTTTATATTTGTCGAGCGGCGTAATAAAACGCGCAAAAACATTGTGCATCGGAATGTCATGATTACCCGGCACGACGATTTGCGGTTGCGGCAAAGCCCG
>JANNJE010000109.1:0-2455 GCA_031405735.1 Armatimonadota bacterium
CAGAACGCGATGTGTGTTGGTCTCGCCGATCTGGCACGGTGAGCTGAAGTCGAAGGCAGGTCCACCACCCTCGGCAGCGCCGTTGTGAAACCAGCCGTGGCCCGCGCCCGACGAGAATCAGCTTCATGCTGCGGTTGTTGAATTGGTGGCAATTGGCGATGATGCGACGATCAAGTACTCGACCGTTCAGAACTGGTACCCAGGCGACAAAAAGACAGGCAAAGGTGGGATTTTCAACTTCGTAACCAAGCGCGCGATCTGCATGGGCAAGCGGAGCAAGGTGACGTGGACTCAGGTGGAAACAGGCTCTGCAATCACTTGGAAATATCCGAGCGTGATCCTCAAAGGCGATGACAGCATTGGCGAGTTTTACAGCGTGGCGCTTACCGCCAACAAGCAGCAAGCCGATACTGGCACCAAGATGATCCACATCGGCAAAAACACTCGCTCGACCATTGTCGCAAAAGGAATTTCGGCAGGGAACGGGCAGAACACATATCGCGGCCTGGTTCGAGTGAACCCTGGCGCCGATAACGCCAGAAACTATTCGCAATGCGATTCGATGCTCATGGGCGACCGTTGCGGAGCGCACACTTTCCCCTATATCGAGGTCAAGAATCCAACTGCGACGGTCGAGCACGAGGCGTCAACCTCCAAGATTGGCGAAGACCAGATTTTCTACATGAACCAGAGGGGAATCGCCTTGGAAGATGCGGTGAATATGATCGTTTCTGGGTTCTGCAAAGAGGTTTTCCGCGAGCTTCCGATGGAGTTCGCTGTCGAAGCGCAGAAGTTGTTGGGAGTGAGTTTGGAAGGCTCGGTGGGGTAGATCATGCCAGCGAGTAGCCCTTTCACGGATTGGGTGTATGAAGCTTGGGAAGAACTTGTCTTGGACAAGGGCGACAAACTTTCTCTCGAGGAAAAGCGGCAAAAATGGTCGATCCTTCACCAAGCTTGCTATGTAACCGGCGAATGGACTGTTGGTCTCGAAGATTCACGTCTAGTAGCAAGTTTGGGTAGCACACTTGCCATGCAATCAGGAGAGTACATGGTCGCACGCGACCTACTTCGGGAGTTGTTTGCACATAAGGGCCTTACTGAAGAGTCTCTCTTCGACATTGAGCATAACTGGTCACTCGTTCGCGAGGCTATCGCAGACATATTGTGCGGCAATGTTGCGGATGCGATTGAGCGCATCCGAAAGCCACTCCATCACCCAGATCGGCAGAAAGTATTTCTAAACATCGTGCGAAACGATCTCATTGACGTTGTACACACGCTCGGGCTAGAAAACCAAGCAGATGAGGAAATCGTCACCTTTGTTGCCGAAATAGTGGGCTGCTATAAGGGATTGAAACGACTGTCCATGAAAGTGAGGACTTATCGCACTTATTCGGAACTCTGTAGCGCTCTTGATCAGACCTTCCGACGCTGAGAACTGGATCTCCGTGCTCTTGCAAAGTTGAGGGTGGGATTTGCGAAGTCAACTACTTGTGTTTCACATATTGTTGTACTTAAATGAATGTAGTTTAGGTTCGAAATGCCATAATGATCTTATGATCGAAAGAACATTGCAATGGTTCGATGATCCACGCAAAGCCGATGAGCAAATTGATGCTCACTATCGCAAAATGACACCGCAACAGCGCCTCGATGAGATGGTTGAATTGCTAAACCGATGGGGGAAGTGGAATGAACGACGACTTGAGAGATTTGTTCAGATTATTGAAGTCCCACGACGTTGAATTTGTCGTAATTGGGGCACATGCTGTCAGCTTCCATTCGCGACCTCGAATGACCGAAGATATTGACTTGTTTCTTAGCCGGACGGAAGATAATGCGAACAGGTTAGCGGCAGCGCTTGAAGAATTTGGATTTGGTATCGGACTTGATGTTGCAAAGAGATTTGCCGAGTTAGACCGCCAAATGATTGTTTTGGGACATCCGCCATATCAAGTTGATCTATTGAACTTTGCTGGGACTCGCCCTTTCGAGACAATTTGGGATAACCGAGTATCAGGGAAACTAGATGGTGTTGATGTTTGGTTCGCATCAAAAGACGACCTGATTGAGATGAAGCAGGTTTCTGGCCGTCCTCAGGATTTGGCGGATCTAGACCGGCTTATGAAGTTCTAAATAGTCCAATGCCTGAACTTCACACGATATACAATATTTACGCCGAAAGGTGCCACGTCCATTTGGACGACAACGTTGTCGTGCGAGATGTTTTCGCGCGATGGGTTGAATCTAGGCACGACAGCGAAGAGGTGCGTGCCGACGTACTTCGGCAAATCAGCGAAAGACTAAGTGTAAGAAAGTGGCCCAAGAAACTACACTTCTCAGTTTCTGGTGTCGCACCTTTAGAATTCGTGGGTGAAACAGAACTAAGTCTGAATAAACCTCTTCCAAGTGTCCGTGCAAAGGTAGTCGTTACGTTTCGAGTGTCGTCACAATC
>JANNJE010000110.1:0-1806 GCA_031405735.1 Armatimonadota bacterium
TTCGTCGAACCACTGGTTGTTCGTCGCTAAATACACGATATAAAACGGAGAAATGAAGAGACTCATGAAGAACGAAACGAAAACGACCAAGAACAAGACGCTATGGTTTCGAATGTAGTGAAAGCCATCTTTGATGTCCTCCAAAGGGTGTTTTACTTCCGTTTGCTCCGGAATGATTTTGGGGAGCTTAGCCACAAACCATGCTGAAATCGCAAACGACATGAGATTAAGACCGACGGCAGAAACCCAAAACATGATCGGTGATAGCTCGAAGAGCAGCGTCATAATCGTCGCAGAAAGCGGAAGGGTGATGACTGGCATCATGCTTTGAGTTGTCATCGAGAGAGCGTTTGCAACATTTAGTGATTCGGCCGGAACTAAACGGGGAATCGAAGCTCCTTTAGCAGGCATGAAAAAGACCCGAAACGATGAGAGAAGGAACGGGGTAATGAAGAGTGCCACAAGTGGCGCCCTCCCCATGACGAGAACAACCGCCCCAAAGCCTGCCAATACGGCTGCACTAAGAATATCGCTCCAGAAGAGAATCATCTTTCGATCCATCCGGTCGGCAATCACGCCAGCGTATGGTCCCAAAAGCAGATAGGGAAGCCACTCCATAGCCGCCACAAAACCTGTCAGCGCCACGTTGCCCGTGAGCTTCATCACCATGAAAAGAAACACGATGTTGTAGAAGGAATCGCCCATCTGCGAAATCGCCTGGCCGAGCCAGAGATTTCGAAAATCGCGTATGCGTAGCACTTCTTTGAAGGTCATTTTTGTTGGAATGGTATGGGTTGAACGAATTGATTGAATAGGATGGATTGCCGCTGGAAACCATATATGATGACAGCGAAGCACAACGTCCTAACCACATCCAGGACTTAATTCTAATCTGGATGCGGCAAATGGGTCTTAGCGAATTGCAAAATCCGATGGCAACTACAACATTTTTGTTGTTCCTTTCAATTGTTTGCGCACAATCGCGTTGCAAGCAAGATGGATTAGTAATCTTGGGAGCGCGAGAAATGGCGTCCCCTCTCCCACCAAGTTCTGCAAGGAGAGGGGAACAGAGGTTCAGGAATTCGTCGTAACTTTCGGCCTCGAGCCCTTTATGAGCCGAGCGAAAAGGTACGCCACTGGCCCCCAGATGGGTGAGAAAACAACCAACATGATTCCAAGTGAGCCAAGGACTCGAACGACACCTCCAAGCATTGAGGTTGAGACGTTCCAGCTTTCCTGCATCCAATTCGAATCGTTCGCCAATCCGCCCGCCTTGGCCTCTTGGACCAGGGTTAGGTCAATGACAGAAAGTTGCGCTAAGCCAGCCAGTTCCTTTCGCTGCGAGGAGAGGCTTTCGATCTGCCCGCGTAGGTCCATCATCTGGCCTCGCAAGTTGACTGAATCCTCAATTCTAATAGATTTGAGTGCGCGTATGAGCTGCTCTTCTTGCGCCTTCATAACTCGAAGCCGGGCTTCATAGTCCACCAGTTTGGAAGTTACGTCTTCGGTGTTGATGGCCTTTTCGAGCCTTCTTCCCTTTAATTCCATCCAACGAAATGCTTCGTCAAATTTTGAGGATGGGACTTGAAGCTTCATCGAGATCGTCGGAATCGTTGATTCGAGATCGCTCGTTTGTGTGGAAGAGACATAGCCTCCGATTTTAGCAACGTAATCTGCGATCTCTCGTTCGGCAGATTCGATTTCCGTTACTTTGAGGCTGAGTTTTCCGTTTCGGATGACTGCCCTTTGGATTGCAGGCTGTTTGGTGGTCGTGCTTGCGGTCACTGCTTTGGCAGTTGAGTTGCC
>JANNJE010000111.1:0-2462 GCA_031405735.1 Armatimonadota bacterium
TCTTTCGCTATTTAGTTCAGCGCCTTTTATGCTTCTTCATCCGCTTTTCCATCTGAGAGAACTGTTTCATGTTCTTCTTCATATCATAGAATTGCTTGATGAGCTGATTCACTTCTTCGACGCTCGTACCCGACCCACGCGCAATGCGCTTTCGGCGGGAACCATTGATTATATCCGGATTTGTCCTCTCTCCGGTTGTCATGGAGAGAATAATCGCCTCAACTCGGTTCATACTTCCGTCATTTAACTTGTCCAAAGCCTCCTGAGGAATCTGCGCGCCAATCCCTGGAATCATCTTGAGAAGGCTTTGCATATTTCCCATTTTCTTCATCGCTTTGAACTGCTGAAGCATGATATTGAAGTCGAGAGATCCTTTTCGAACGGCTGCTTCCATTTCCAATGCATCTTCTTTGTCAAATGCTTCTTCGGCTCGTTCGATGATTCCCATCACATCGCCAAAGCCAAGAATTCGCTCCGCCATCCGTTGCGGATGAAATTGGTCTAGCGCTTCTACTTTCTCACCGACGCCGATGAATCGAACCGGAACGCCAGTGGCTTGGCGAACGCTAAGAACAGCTCCGCCGCGCGTATCGCCATCAAGCTTTGTAAAGATCGCGCCTGTCAAAGGGACTTTTTCATGAAATGCGTTTGCAACATTGACGGCCTCTTGTCCAGTTGTTGAATCCAATACAAGAAACGATTCTGTAGGCTTTACGGCTTTTACGATGCCTTCAAGCTCTTGCATCAAACCACCGTCAATTTGAAGGCGGCCAGCCGTATCAACGATGAGCACATCGCACATCAAATGACGGCAACGATCTAAAGCTTCTTTTGCGATTGTAACTGGGAAACTGCCGTCAATTTTGGCGAATACAGGAACACCGATTTGCTCGCCGAGTACCTGCAATTGGGTGATGGCAGCCGGGCGTTGAATGTCGCATGCCGCTAGCATGACCTTTTTGTCTTGCTTTTGAAGCCAAAGCGCAAGCTTTGCGGCAGTTGTTGTTTTCCCCGAACCTTGCAAACCGCACAACAAGATGACGGTGGGCGGATTTGAACTCCAATTGAATTTTGCGGTTTCAGTTCCAAGAAGCGAAACCAGTTCATCCCGGACAATTTTGAGGATAGTTTGGTCAGCAGTTAGGTTTCCAAAAATGTCTTCGCCTACTGCTTGCTCTTTTACTCGAGCCATGAAATCTTTGGCGACCTGGAAGTTTACGTCGGCTTCTAAAAGGGCAACACGGACTTCGCGAAGCATTTCGGCGACATCGTCTTCGGTCAATCGCCCTTTGCGGCGAAGACCCATGAAGATTCCAGAAAGGCGTTTTGTCAGGTTGTCGAGCATTGGTGGGAAAGCGTACCCGGGGATGCAGAGATGCATACCTACGATTCCCAATTTCAGTATCATAGGAAAGTTATGGTTGTGCTCACTTTCGTCGCCGCATTGATTCTCCCAAATTCAGGGTTGCAACAAACTCCTCAGCTTCTCAAAAGGCTTAAGGCCCCGTACACGATGGCGGAGGACGTCAAAAAGCACTTTGCCCCGCAGATTGGAATGGACACGACCGAGCGCCTTGCAGGGTACAAAAAGCGCCTCAAGATGGAGTCAGATTCGATTACCCAAGCTCTAACGTGGAGAGCGGTGGGCCCAGAGGTTCAAAGCGGCCGAGTTATTAGAATTCTCTCAAATCCTAAAAATCCCGACGACGTTTATGTTGCTTTCGCAACTGGGGGACTTTGGAGAACCAAGGACGGCGGAGTCACCTGGAAGGCACTCTTTGAGAAGCAAAGCAGCTTCGGAATAGGGGATATGGCCCTTGGACCTGATGGAATGACGATTTGGATTGGAACTGGAGAGCACAACAGCCAGCGAACATCCTATCAAGGCACAGGCGTTTTCAAATCAACCGACAGCGGTGAAACTTGGCAGCACATGGGGCTTGAAGACATCAATCACACAGGTGCAATCTGTGTTAACCCTAAGAACGGAAATGAAGTGACGGTAGCTGGGCTAGGGCACCTGTATTCGAGCAACTCGGAACGAGGCGTATACAAAACGGTTGACGGCGGAAAAACCTGGAGCCAGACGCTGAAAATCAACGATTTGACAGGAGTGATTGACATGATCCTGGATCCAAATGACCCCAAAACGGTTTATGCATCTTCATGGGATCGAGAGAGAAGGGCATGGGACTTTCGCGATGCTGGTCAAGCCACAGCTCTATACAAATCAACAAATTCTGGAACGACCTGGCAAAAGCTCGATGGTGGGTTGCCTTCGGGCGATTTAGGACGAATTGGATTAAGTGTCAGTGAATCCAATTCAAACGTCGTTTACGCATTCATTGACAACTGGAATGCCGATCCCGACACCATCTACGTCGACGAATAAGCACCTTCTGGAACACTCACTCCTTGGCGATTTCTTCAAATCAAGGATGAAAAATTCAACCAAATTCCAA